>NZ_JBPBBA010000021.1:0-70174 GCF_050896395.1 Nioella aestuarii
GTTGCGAAAAGACAGCGAAGTTGACCCCTTCGCCATCGAAAGTTGCACCAAGCGGGTTTGGCCGCCCTGCACTCAACAGGTGTCGCTGGCCGAATGGCTGACCGCGCTGAAGATCCCTGACGATCAGGTGCCGCCCCTTGCCTCGGCCATGGCCGCAGAGGGCCGCACCACCCCTGCCACCGCGCTCTTCGCCGCTTCTCGCCATCTGGCCCGCCTGACCAACCGGGCTCGCAGATTGTTTACCGCCGCTGATGCGGTTTTGATGCCCGTCTTGTCCTCCGCTCCCCTGCCTGTTGGCTCTCTCGACCTCTCTGGCACCGATCCGGAAGCCCACATGGCGCGGCTGGAGTCTTTCTCCCCGAATGCCGCGCTGGCGAATGTCGCGGGGCTGCCCGCGCTTGCCTTGCCCTTTGGCATGTCAGGTGGTCTGCCGCTTGGTGTCCAACTGATCGGCCCGCCCGGTTCTGACTTTGCGCTGCTATCCCTGGCGGCAATGATCGAAGCCCGCGCCCCCGCCCTGTCCTTTCCGTCCGCAATTGCAGGCCTGCCCGTATGACCAAGGTTCTGGAACTTCACAACATCACCAAACGGTTCGGCGCGCTCACGGCCAATGACGATGTCACCCTGACATTGGACCAGGGCGAAATCCTTGCGCTTCTGGGCGAAAACGGTGCAGGCAAGACGACGCTGATGAATATCCTCTTCGGCCACTATGCCGCCGATGAGGGGCACGTGAAGGTGTTCGGACAAGACCTGCCCCCCGGCCTTCCCCGCGCGGCCATCGCGGCGGGCGTCGGCATGGTCCACCAGCATTTCACGCTGGCAGGCAACCTGACGGTGCTGGAAAACGTGATGCTGGGGTCGGAGCCGCTGACACGGCTGAAATCGGCACGGGGAGAGGCGCGGAAGAAATTGATGGAGATCGCGGACCGCTTCGGCCTGCCGGTGAAGCCAGAGGCGAAGGTCAGCTCGCTATCCGTGGGCGAGCGGCAGCGGGTCGAAATTCTCAAGGCGCTTTACCGCGATGCGCGGGTGCTGATCCTCGATGAACCCACGGCTGTTCTGGCCCGACCCGAAGCGCAGCGGCTGTTCGAGACGCTCCGCGACATGACGCAAGAGGGTCTCTCGCTCATCTTCATCAGCCACAAGCTGCACGAGGTGATGGCAGCCTCGGACCGCGTTGCGGTGCTGCGCGGCGGTAAGATGGTGGCGGAACGCAAAACCTCCGAGACAAGCCCCGGTGAACTGGCCGAGCTGATGGTGGGCCGTAAGGTCGAACGGCCCGTCCGCCATGACCACCAGATTGGTGCGCCAGTTCTGGTAGCCGACAAGGTGCGCGTTGAGGACGGCGGTGAAACCCGGCTCGACGACGTGTCGTTTACCGTCCATGCGGGCGAGATCCTTGGGATCGTCGGCGTGTCTGGCAACGGTCAGGCGGCGCTTGGCGCGCTGTTGTCCGGTCTGACACATCCCGCATCAGGCTCGCTGACGCTGGCGGATCAGGATGTGGGTCATCTGGGGCCGCGCGGCATGATCCGGGCCGGCGCTGGCCGGGTGCCGGAAGATCGCCACGAAGAGGGCGTCGTGGGCGAGCTGTCGCTTTGGGAAAACGCGGTTCTGGAACGGCTGCGAACGCCAGAGTTTTCGCGCCGGGGCTTTGTGCGTCAGGCTGCTGCCAAGGCTTATACAAACGACCTTATCAAACGCTTCGACATTCGCGGAGCGGCCCCCGAAACGCGCATAAGGCTGCTGTCTGGCGGCAATATGCAAAAGCTCATTCTTGGCCGCGTTCTGTCCAACGGCCCCCGCTTCGTGCTGGCCAACCAGCCCACGAGGGGCCTCGACGAAGGGGCGATTGCCGCGGTTCACGCGGAACTACTGGCCGCGCGGGCCGAAGGTGCCGCGATCCTTCTTATATCAGAAGAACTGGAGGAAGCCGTGGCGCTGTCCGACCGCATTCAGGCCATCGTCAAGGGACGCCTGTCAGAACCCATTTCGGCGGACGAGGCGGACCCGCAACGCTTGGGGCTGATGATGGCGGGTGTCTGGACGGAGGACGATCATGCGGCTTGAACGACGGTCCCATGTGCCCCTGCATCTTGTTATTCTCGCGCCATTGGCGGCGGTCTTTGCGGCGCTTCTGCTGGCCTCTGGCCTGATCGCAGCGGCGGGGGTCAATCCGCTGACCGCCTATGGCGAGATGCTGACCGGCGCGCTTGGGTCACGCCTGTCGATTACCGAGATGCTAACCCGCGCGACACCGCTTATTTTCACCGGGCTGGCCGCCGCCGTCGCCTTCCGCGCGCGGCTGTGGAATATCGGCGGCGAGGGGCAGTTCTTCGTCGGCGCATTGGTGACGGCATGGATCGGCCATTCCCTCGGCGTGCCGGGCTGGATCGGTATCCCGCTGCTGATGCTGGCGGGCATGGCGGCGGGGGCGGCGCTGTTGGCGGGACCTGCCTTCCTGCGGCTTAGGTTCGGCGTGGATGAAGTGGTGACGACGCTGTTACTCAACTTCATCGTCATCCTCTTCGTGGGCCTGATGATCGAAGGACCCTTGCGTGATCCGCTGGCCTTTGGCTGGCCGTCCTCCGTGCCGGTGGACGGAGATTTTCGCCTGCCAGACCTCGTTCCCCGCACGCGGCTGCATATCGGTCTGCTCTTTGCCGTCGCCGCCGCCGGGGCCGTTTGGCTGGTTCTGGCGCGCACGGTCTTCGGCGCGGAAACGCGGGCGGCTGGCCTCAATGCCTCGGCCGCGGCCTTTGCAGGCATCTCCCTCCCCAAAACCATCATGGGCGTGGCGCTGCTGTCCGGCGCGCTGGCTGGTCTTGCCGGATCGGTCGAGGTGATGGGGGTCACGGCGGGCGTTACCACCACGATGAGCCCCGGCTTCGGCTATGCAGGCATCGTCGTCGCGATGCTCGCCGCACTGCACCCCGCAGGCGTGGTCGCTGCCGCTGTCTTCGTGGCCACCGTCTTCGTGGGCGCCGACGCCATGAGCCGCGCAACCGGCGTTCCCAGCTTCATTGCCGACGTGATCGTGGCGCTCTGTCTGTTGACCATGATCGTGGCCCTTTTGTTCACAACCTACCGGGTGCGCCGATGAGCGATGCGATTGACCTTCTCATGAACACGAGCCTTTGGGCCGCCGTCCTGCGCCTTGCCACGCCGTTGATCTTTGGTGTCCTTGGTGCATTGCTGTGCGAGCGTTCGGGCGTTCTGAACCTTGGGATTGAAGGCATTATGACCATGGGCGCCATGAGTGGTTGGCTGGCCGTCTATATGGGTGCGCCGCTGCTGATGGGGTTGATGGTTGCTGCCGTGTGTGGGGCGCTAATGGGGCTGATCCATGCGGGGCTGACCGTACCGCTTGGCCTGTCGCAGCATGTGTCGGGGCTTGGCATCACGCTCTTTGCCTCGGCGCTGGCCTATTACCTTTACCGGCTGATCGTGGTGGTGGGCGAAACCCCGCCCGCGATTGAGGCGTTTCAGCCGCTCGACCTGCCCATCCTGTCGGATCTGCCGATAATCGGGCCCATCCTGTTTTCACAAAGCGTCCCCACCTACCTGGCGCTGCTTTCCGTTGCGGTCATGGCCTATGTGCTGGCGCGCACGCCGCTTGGGCTGGCCATTCGCATGACCGGCGAAAACCCCCACGCGGTCGAGGCGCAGGGGCTGAACCCGATCCGCATCCGCATCGGCGCGGTGGTGGCGGGGTCTGCTTTGATGGCGGTTGGCGGGGCGTTCCTGACCACCGCGGCGTTCAACAGCTTCTTCCCCGGCATGGTGCAGGGGCGCGGATGGATCTGCATCGCACTTGTGGTCTTCGCAAGCTGGCGGCCGGGCAAGGCTCTGGTCGGCGCGTTGCTGTTTGCGTTCTTCGACGCCTATCAGCTGCGCCTGCAAACCGCGATCGAGGGCGTGCCCTATCAGCTGTTCCTGATGGCGCCCTATGTGCTGTCGATTGTGGCGCTGATCCTGGTGGCGCGGCGCGCGGAAGTTCCGGCGGCGCTGATGGCCCCCTACCGGCGCGGAGAACGCTAGTCCAAGGCCGCCATCGCGTGTGACAGGCCATTGCGGATATGGGTTTCTAGAATGGACTGTGCCTTGTCTGCGTCGCGGGCAAGTGCCGCCTGGAACATCGCCCGATGTTCCTGCGCGGCGATCTCTCCCCGATGGGTCAGGACGAGCATCTGATAGCGCAGATACTTGTCGAACAGCGTGGCGTGAAGGGACAGCAGATTGCGGGAGTTGCACGCCTGGATCATCGCCAGGTGAAACTCCCAGTCATAGCGCTTCCACTGTTCCTTGTTGGTTTCGTCCCCTGACAGCATTTGCCGTTCAAGGAGATGCAGCTTGTGATGCGCGGCCACGAGGTTGCCCTCCCAATCCGCGTCTCCGTTATCGATTGAAACTTTGAGAGCGGAGCATTCCAGCAGCACCCGCAGATCGGCGATCTCGATCAGATCCTCACGCGACACGGGCGTCACGAAGAACCCGCGCTGCTCCTCGGCCGCGACGAACCCTTCGCTGGCCAGACGGTTCAGCGTCTCACGCAAGGTGGACACGCTGGCGGCATAGCGCGACTTCAGCGGCTCCAGCTTCAACTTCGACCCCGGGGCCAGCCGCCCAAATATGATGTCGCGCTTGATCGCGTCATAGGTGGTCGAGCCGACCGTGCTCAGGGTCTTTCCCATACCGATCTCCTGCCCGGTATTTCACTGCATTGCAGACAAGTTGCTACTTGTCCGACAGGCTTCAATCTAGCACCAATTTTCACATTTTTCAAAATATCATATATTATTGATTTCATCTGCTGACGTGTCTATCGTCGATTCGATGACTATCGCACGGGGTGACAGGGCCTCGGACAAACCGGGACAAAACCGAACGTGACAACAACGGCCAATCCAGACACTCCCCGCAAAAATTGCCTCGCCATGGGCCGTGTCGCGCCATGAACGGCCCGACGCGCATCGCGATTGTCGGCGCGGGGTTGGTGGGTCGGCGTCACGCCGATGCCATCTGGCGCAATCCGGGGGCAGACCTCTCGGCCATCGTTGACCCTAGCGACGAAGGCCGCCAATTCGCGGCGCAACATGGCGTTCCCTGCCACGGCAGCCTTGCAGAGCTTTTTGCCGCCGACCACCCCGATGGGGTCATCCTGTCCACTCCGACGCCATTGCATGTAGAACAGGGGCTGGACTGCATCCACAATCGCTGTGCCGTGCTGGTGGAGAAGCCCATTTCGAACTCAGCCGAAGATGCGATGCGTCTGGTTCTGGCGGCCGAGCGGGCGAATGTGCCGCTTTTGGTGGGTCATCACCGCCGCCACAACCCGCTGATCCAGAAGGCCAAGCAGATCATCGAAAGCGGCGCTGTTGGCGCGATCCGCGCCGTGCATTCGCAATGCTGGTTTTACAAGCCAGACCATTACTTTGACATCGCACCTTGGCGCGCCCAGAAGGGGGCCGGCCCAATCTCGGTCAACCTGGTGCATGACATCGACCTTCTGCGCCATCTTTGCGGCGAGATCATCAGCGTTCAGGCGCAGGTCGCCCCATCGAGCCGTGGTTTCGAAAACGAAGAAGTCGCCGGCGCGGTCATGCGATTTGACAATGGCGCGATCGGCACGCTGACCCTGTCGGACGGGATCGTCGCCCCCTGGAGCTGGGAGCTGACCGCGCGCGAATATCCGGTCTACCCGGCGACCTCCCAAAGCTGCTATCTTATCGGTGGCAGCGAAGCGTCGCTGTCCTTGCCCGATTGCACGCTATGGAACCAGAACGGCAAGCGGGACTGGTGGGAGCCGATCAACGCCACAACGATTGCGCGGCCCTCATCGGACCCGCTCGACAACCAGATCGCGCATTTTCTCTCGGTCATCGCGGAAGAGGCCGTGCCGCTGGTGTCTGGCCGCGAAGGCACAAGAACGCTGAGCGTGATAGAAGCGATCCAGAAATCTGCGCGCACCGGACAGGCGGAAAGGCCGATGACGTTCGACGACGCCCCTTCGGTCGGGGTGGCCATATGAGGGGCAGTACGACGCGCAACAAATTTACCGCCCCCCGCAGGCACCGCCGAACCGGTCGTTGCGGGGACACCACCACAAACTGCTGATAATCCAGCAAAACCAGTGTCAGGGAGGACACATCATGAAACTGAACATCACACGCAGAGTCGCCATGTCGGCAACCCTTGCCGCGGGCCTAATGGCCAGCGTTTCGGGCGCCGCCTTCGCTGACGGCCATATGATCCAGCTGCGGCTATCCATGGCCGGGTCGGAAACCGACCAGCGCTCGGTCGCCATGGCAGAGGTCTTCGGCCCCGCCGTGTCCGGTTTCGCCAGCTACGAGCCCGCCTATAACGCGACGCTTTTCGCACAGGGCACCGAGCTGGAGGCAATCAGCCGTGGGAACCTGGAAATGTCGATCACCTCGGCACAGGAGCTGGCACAGTTCTTCCCTGAGTTCTCGATCTTCACCGCAGGCTATGTCCATCAGGACGCAGCCCACCAGGTTGCCGTCTTCAACGATCCGCTGTTCGAGCCGTTCAGCCAGCGGGTGATCGACGATCTGGGCGTGCGCCTGCTGTCGGTCATGTATCTGGGCCGTCGTCAGGTGAACCTGCGTCAGACCCGCGATGAGCTGGAAGTAATGACCCCCGCCGATCTGGCTGGCGTGAACCTGCGGATGCCCGGCACCGACGCATGGCAGTTCCTGGGCCGCGCCCTGGGGGCCAGCCCGACGCCAATGTCCTTCAGCGAGGTTTACACCGCCCTGTCAACCGGCGCGGTTGACGGGCAGGACAACCCGTTGCCGACCGTTGTCGACGCG
This sequence comes from Nioella aestuarii, assembly GCF_050896395.1. Lineage (NCBI taxonomy): Bacteria > Pseudomonadati > Pseudomonadota > Alphaproteobacteria > Rhodobacterales > Paracoccaceae > Nioella > Nioella aestuarii. Next base: position 6,837 of record NZ_JBPBBA010000021.1, read on the forward strand.
CGCTTCTACGAAGTGACCAACCAGATCGTTCTGACCTCGCATCTTGTGGACCTGAACTACATCGCCATTTCCGAAGCTGTCTGGCAGAGCATGGATGCCGAGCAGCAGGCGATTGTGCAGCAAGCGGCAGATGACGCGGCAGAACTGGGCCGCCAGCGCCAGCTGCAACTGGAGGACGAGCTTGTCGCCTTCCTTGAAGAGCAGGGTATGGAAGTCTACGAGCCCGATCTGGCCACGTTCCGCAACCAGGTGCAGGCGATGTATCTCGACAGCGAATTTGCCGAGACATGGCCGGAAGGCGTTCTTGAGCAGATCAACGCCCTCGGCAACTGATCGACTGAAACAAGTTCCGTTCCGGAGGAAACCCCATGCTGGACAAACTTCGCAAGTGGTTCACCCACGGAACGGAATTCATCGCCGCGATGATGCTCGCGGCGATGTTCCTGACCTTCCTGATCCAGATCTTCTCACGCTATGTGATGCAGGCCCCGTTCGGCTGGACGCTGGAGCTGTGCCTGATCCTCTGGGTCTGGATCGTCTTCTTCGGCTGCGCCTTCATCGTGAAGGAGCGCGACCACGTTACGTTTGACATTTTCTACCTTTCAGGCGGGCGCAAGACACGCCAGGTTCTGGCGCTGGCCGCCGCCGCGGCCATTGTCATCGGCATGGGCATCTCTTTCCTGCCGACCTGGGACTATATCGACTGGATGCGGATGCGCCGCACCTCGACCGTGGAGAACCCGTTTACGGGCGATCGCATCCCGCTGCGCACGATCTTTTCCGTCTATGCGCTGTTCATGATCGCGATCATCGCCCGCTATGCTTGGCGTTTCATCGACGTTCTGCGAAATGGCCCGCCCGATGAGGACCACGAAATACCAGGGCATGACCCCGAGCCGCCCCATATCCGCCATGGGGAGGACGCGACATGAGCATCGAGCTTGCGTCCTGTCTTGTCACCCTGTTCGTTCTGGCCGGCATCGGAACGCCGATCGGCTATTCGATCATCCTCGCCTCACTGGTCTATTTGGGGTTCGCAGGGCTGGATCTGGCGCTGGCCGGTGAAAAGATCCTGCAAGGGCTCTATCGCAGCTTCATCCTGTTGGCCGTGCCGCTGTTCATCGTCGCTGCAAATATCATGAATGCGGGCACGATTTCGGACCGGTTGTTGCAGTTCTGCGTGGCGGCCGTGGGCCGGTTCCGGGGCGGCCTGGGTCATGTGAACGTCGTAGCGTCCCTCATCTTTTCCGGCATGTCCGGCTCTGCGGTCGCGGACGCAGCCGGCATCGGCAAGATCATCATCCAGATGATGACCAAGGGTGGCCGCTATGCGCCGGGCTATGCCGCCGCGATCACCGCCGCCTCGGCCACGATCGGGCCGATCATCCCGCCGTCGATCCCGATGGTGCTGTATGCGCTGGTGTCGAATTCCTCCATCGGGGCGCTGTTTCTGGCAGGCATTGTGCCGGGCCTGATCATGGGCGTCGTGCTGATGGCGATGAATTACTATATCTCGGCCAAGCGCGGCTTTGCGCTGGAAGAACCGGTGCCGCTGAAGCAATTGCCCCGGCATACCGCCAATGCCTTCCCTGCGCTGCTGATGCCCGTCATTCTGCTCTATGGCATCTATGGCGGCGTCACGACCCCGACCGAGGCTGCTGCCGTTGCCGCGCTTTATGCGCTGCTGCTGGCCGGGCTGTTCTACCGGGCCCTGTCGCTGCGTTCCCTATACAACATCTTCGTTGAAAGCGCCCGGTCCTCTGCCGCTGTGGGCCTTGTGATCGGTGGCGCGCTGATCCTGAATTTCGTGGTGGTGTCGGAGAATATCCCGGCCATGGTTGCGAACTCTTTGGTCGGGATCGACATTCACCCGCTGGTGTTCCTGTTGCTTGTTAACCTGCTGATCCTCGCCCTTGGCTGCGTGTTGGACGCCACGACGATCATCCTTGTGATCGTGCCACTGTTCATCCCCGCCTGCCGAGAGCTTGGGATCGACCTTGTGCATTTCGGGGTTCTGGTGGTGGTGAACTCGATGATCGGGTTGATCACGCCGCCCTATGGCATCCTGCTGTTCGTGATCAATGCGGTGACGGGCATTCCCCTGAAAGAGATCATTGGGGAAATCTGGGCCTTTCTTGCGGTTCTGATTGCTGCCCTTCTGTTGCTGATCATCTTCCCTGATCTCGTACTCTTCCTGCCAAGGCTGCTTGGTTTCTAAGGCCGAAAGACCCACACCATGCCGCTTACCATTGCAACCTCTGCCGTGCCGGGGGACTTGCCGCAAAAGCTTGAGGCTATTGCTGCAGCCGGTTTCGCGGGTGTTGATCTGGCGGAGGCTGATTTTACCGGGTTCAGCGGCTCAGCCAGTGACCTGGCTGTGATCGTTGCCGGGCACGGGCTGACCCTGAATGCACTGGTTCCGTTCGACGGATTGGAGGGGGTGCAAGGCCCGGACCGCATCCCCGCCTTTGATCGGCTTGAGCGGGTGTTCGACCGAATGGAGACGCTGGGAACCGAGCTGTTGGTTCTGCGCGCCTCGTCCCTCCCCGATGCTGATCCACAGCCCGACCGGGTGCAGGAGGATCTGAGCGAGCTTGCCACCCGTGCCAAGGCGCGCACGCTTAGGGTCGCCTACCAGGCGGTGCCCTGGGCGCGTATCCTGCCGCACGAAACCGATGCCGGTGCCTTTATTGCCGACAAATTCGGGGCTGGCGTCCAGCATATCGCCCTGCTGAGCGACGACATATTCGAAACGTCTGACCTGTTGGCCACGTCAGGCTTTCAATGCCTGGCGATCCCTGCCAATTACTACGCCCATATCCAGTCGGTCTACGATCTGGACGAAGCCTTGGTGGCCCGTGTGAGGGCGGAAAATATCCTGTATGCGCGTGACGGCGGGGGCGAGTATTTCCAGATCTACAGCCTGCCGATCATTGGTGGCTTCTTTTTCGAGATCGTCGAAAGGCGCGGTGGCTATGCGGGCTATGGCGCGCGCAACGCACCCATACACATCGCCGCGCAAAGCCGTCTGCCACGCCCCGCCGGGATGCCCCTGCAATGACCCGGCAGCCATCCTTGACGGCCGGGTTGATCGGGCACGGGATCGCCGGATCGCTTACCCCTCCGATGCACGAGGCCGAAGGGCGCGCGCATGGCCTCGACTATCGCTACAAACGGCTGGACACCGCCCTGCCCCCTTACCGCGACCAAAGTCTTTCCCAAATGCTGGATGAGGCTGAACGTGCCGGTTTCAAGGGCCTGAACATCACCCACCCGTTCAAGGTGCAGGTTCTGCCGCTGCTCGATGAGTTATCTCCAGAGGCCAGCGCCATTGGCGCGGTGAACACGGTTCGGTTCCGCGATGGCCAGCGGATCGGGCACAACACTGATATTGGCGGCTTCACCACCGCCTTTCGCAGCGAACTGCCGGGTGTGGGCATGGATCATGTTCTGTTGCTTGGGGCCGGTGGCGCAGGCGCTGCGGTGGCCCATGCGCTGATTGCCCTTGGTGCGCGGGCGCTGTCGGTTATCAGCAAGGAACCAGACCAGACGCGGGGGTTGCTGGACGCGCTCGGCGCGCTTTACCCCGGTTGCCACCTGCGGGCGTTGGACGGGCTGAACCAAACGGCACTGCACGGCGTGCAGGGCGTGGTCAATGCGACCCCCATGGGGATGGACGCCTATCCTGGCACGGCGATTGCCCCCGATTTGCTGCGCCCTGACATGTGGGTGTCGGATATCGTATATTTTCCCCTGGAAACTGCGCTATTACAGGAAGCAAGAGCCATCGGATGCCGGACCATGTCCGGGGCCGGTATGGCAATTCATCAGGCCGCGCAGGCCTTTCAGATCATCACTGGGTGCAGGGCGGATGTCAGCCGCCTGAGCGCCGAGTTCGACAGGCTGACAACGCCCGACCCAGTCACACCAGCATCGTCAGGATAGCTTCAGATGACCGACGCAGACGAGATCCGCCATTGGTGGCGCACTTCCATCATCGACATGGAACCGGGCAAGATCGCTTTTCGGGGTCATCCGATTGAGGACCTGATCGGCGCGGTCAGCTTTCCGCAGATGATCTGGCTGATGGTCCGCGGCGATCTGCCCTCGAAGCAGCAGGCAGATCTTTTTGAATGCGCGCTTGTGGCTGGTGTCGATCACGGGCCGCAGGCGCCCTCGATCGCGGCAGCGCGGATGGCGGCGACTTGTGGCGTGGGGCTGAACAACGTGATGGCGACGGGCGTCAACATGCTTGGTGACGTGCATGGCGGCGCCGGCGAACAATGCGCCGAGCTTTATTATGACATTGCCGCCCGAATGGATGGTGGCGTGGTCCTGGATCAGGCGGTGCGCGACGGGCTGGACGCATGGCGGGCGGAATACGGCAAGATCGTCTCTGGCTTTGGCCACCGCTTTCACAAGCCCGTCGATCCTCGTGCGCCCCGGTTGATGGGGCTTGTCCGGGACGCGGCCCGCGACGGCACGGTATCGGGCCGGTTCGCGAAAATCGGCGAGGCCGTTCAGGACGAACTTGGGCGCCAACGCGGTGGACGCCCGATTGCGATGAATATCGACGGGGCCACGGCGGTGATCTTCTGCGAGCTTGGATTCCCCCCGCCCCTGTCACGCGGGCTGTTCTGCCTGTCGCGGTCCGTTGGTGTGCTGGCCCATGGCTGGGAACAGATGCAGCAGGGCGGCCGCAACAAGGGCCCGATGCCGCCGAAATACCTGCCCGAATACGAGCCCAAGGGCGACGCCAGCTAACCACCTAGGCCTTTGCAGAATGGCTTTTTTGCCGACCGGCAGCCGCATCAGAACCGCGCGCTGTCTTTCACCGCATTGTCGGTTTTTTGGCGTTTTCCCCTCACCAATGCCATGCGCGCCATCGGCAAGGCTCGGGTGATGCCAAAGTGATGCAGGGTTCGCACCGCGCAACCCACTCTAATTCTTGATAATTCCGAAGTTTGGCTTTCAGAGATCAGAATGACTGATGAAGTAATAAATATTGTATATTTTTGCCTTCATCACACAATTATGTTTGAATCTGCATCATGACTCTGCGGAGCTTTCGCTATGGCGAAGACCGATGCCCCCAACTGTACCAACCTCTCTGCGAGTACTGACCTGCGTGGTGCGGGTGACGTCCGCCAATGACCTGCTGCCAGCGCTTCAGGCCGCCGTTGACAGTGGCAAGCCCACGGTTCTGGATGTGGCAATGATCAACAACCCGCCGCCCACGACCGGGCATTGGAACATCCCGGATATCTATTCGCCGGATAAGGATGTCAGCCACGTGTCCGCCTGACGGCACCGGCTGCATCGCAGACGACAGGCCCCTCCCCCACCATTCGGGGGAGGATCGCGTTCAGGGCTTTGCTGTCAGCATCTCGCACAAATGGCGCACGGCCAGCGTATAGCCGTTGACGCCAAACCCCATCAGGACCGCGTCCGCCCGCAGGCCCACATAAGAGGTGTGGCGAAAGCTCTCGCGCTTGTGGATCTGGCTGACATGGACCTCGACCACGGGGCCTTCAAAGGTGTTCAACGCGTCCATAATGGCAATCGAGGTATGGGTATAGGCCCCGGCATTCAGCACAATCGCGGCGGCCTTCTCACGTGCCTCGTGAATCCAGTCGACAAGCTGACCTTCGTGGTTCGACTGCATCTGCCTGACCTCGACCTCGAAGCCCGCCGCCTCGGCCGCGCAGTTGCGTTCCACATCTTCCAGCGTGTCATAGCCGTAAAGCTCCGGCTGACGCTGCCCCAAGAGATTGAGGTTCGGGCCGTTCAGGATGTAGATGGTCTGGCTCATATCGGGTCTTTCCGGGGCATGAGGGGCGGCTCTCGCCTTCTAATGGCAGCGAAACCGCCCTGTATCAAGCCTTTGCGCCCAATGCGGTCAGAGCGAGGCCTCCTCCTCGAACTTGACCAGCTCCTCTTCGAGGATCGGGGTGGACATGGTCATGGCGTGAATGCCCATGATGGTGGTGAGCTGGATGACCTCCATGATTTCCTCGCGCGTGGCGCCTGCGCGCAGGGCGTTCTGAATGTGCCGCCGCACGCCCGGGGCCCAGAGATGCGTGGTTGCCGCGTTGATCGCGATGAAGATCAGCTCCTTGTATTTCTGTTCCAAGGGCCCGTGGTTTTGCGGGACAGACCGGAAATGCAGGAAGCCCTCCAGATACTCCGGGTCCATCTGGGCCATCTTGTCCCAGACCGGGTTCCAGTCATCCGATTGCCGCTGCGCCTCGGTGTAAGGGTATTTGCTATCGGTCATGGCCTAGCCTCCCCGGTGTTTGAAGCTGTCGCGGCGGAAGGAATAGAGCGCGGCGGGATCGACGGCCACGTCCACCACGGCGGGCTTGCCGCAGTCCAGCGCCGCCTTGATGCAATCGGCCACCTCATCCAGCGTTTCCGCCTTGAAGCCTGCCGCGCCGTAAAGCTCCGCCAGCTTGTCGAAGGGCGGGCTGGAGATATCGGCGCCGATATAGCGCTGGCCGAAGAAATCACGCTGATAGGCTTTCTCCGCCCCCCAACAGCCGTTGTTCATGACCACGTTCACGGTGTTGATGCCGCAATCAACCGCGGTGGACAGTTCCGACACCGTCATGCCGAAACCCCCGTCGCCCATCAGGCTGACAACGGGCCGGTCGGGCATGGCGAGTTTCACGCCAAGACCTGCGGCAAAGGAAAAGCCCACAAGGCCGAAATCGAGCGGGGTGAAGAGGCTCTTGGGTTGCCAATAGTTCATCGCATCCGTGGCCTGCAAACACAGGGTCCCCGCATCCATGGTCAGGGCGCTCTCTTTCGGCAACACGTCGCGCAGCGTCTTGAACAGGCCCGAGGGCTGGATGGGCAGCGTCGCCACATCCGCGTCTGCATCGCGTTTGGCCAGATACGCCTGCCGCTCGGTCTTGTAGGCCGCCGTCCAGGCCTCCGCCAATTTGCGGTCATCGAGTTTCGCCAGCGCCACCACCAGTTGCCGCGCCGCCGTTGGCGCATCGGCCAGGATGCCAAGGGTCGAGGGGAAGTATCGCCCGATCGCGGTCGGTTCCTGCTCGATCTGGATGATCGCGGCGTCGCGGTTGATGTTGTCGTAGCTGTAGAAGGTGGAGTTGAAGCCAAGCCGCGTGCCAAGCGCCAGGATCACGTCGGCCTCTTTCACCAACCGGGATGCCACCGGGTTGCCGCGCGGGCCCATCTGGCCTGCGTTGAGCGGATGGCCAAAAGGCAGAGCGTCACCATGGCCGGGTGAAGTGACGATGGGACAGCCCGCCGCCTCTGCCAGTGCAAGCGCGTCATCGGCGGCCCCGGTCATCTTGATGCCGCCCCCGGCAACAATCACCGGACGTTCAGCATCGCGCAGCATGGCGGCGGCCTTGGCAATCGCATCCTCCGCCCCGGCAGCAGGGGCATAGGCATAGGTTTCAGGGCCATGAAGCGGCTCGAAATCGGCTTCTCCCGACAGCACGTCGCGCGGCAGGTTCAGCTGCACCGGGCCCTTGCGGGGGGCTTGCGCCACACGAAAGGCTTCGCGCACCATTTCCGACACCCGGTCAGTGCTGGTCGCGGTCCAGGTCTTCTTGGTAATCGGGGTGAAGAGCGCCTCCTGGTCGACCTCCTGAAAGGCGTCCCGGTATTTATGGGCAGAGGACAGCATTCCCGCGATGGACACGACCGGCGAGTAGGCCGCCTTGGCCTGCGCAAGCCCCGTGACAAGGTTGGTGGCCCCCGGCCCGTTCTGGCCAGCGAGGATCACCCCGGCCCGGCCTGAAGCGCGGGCAAATCCATCTGCCATATGCGTCCCAGTGCGTTCGTCATGCACCCCGATGAACCGGATCTCGGGCGCGTCATAGAGCGCATCTAACATCTCCATCGTGGCCGAGCCGATGAGCCCGAAAATGTGATCCACCTTTTCGGCCTTCAGGGCCTCGACCGCCGCTTGACCGCCTGTCAGTTTCGTCATTGTCGCGTGTCCTTGTTCCTGACCTCAGCCCGTGTGACGGGAGAGGAAGTCTTTCGTCGGGCCGGTGAACAGATCGGGCCGTTCCAGAAGGCCCAGATGCTGCAAGTCCGTCACGATGATGGTCTCTGCGCCTTCGATCTCGCTCGCGATGGCATGGCTCATAGCTGGAGTGCTGCCGCTGTCATTCTCGCAGGTCATGACCAGCGTTGGATGGGTGATGGGCGGATCGGGCCGGATCAGTTCTGTGACGCCAGCCGCCAGCACGTAGCGGTGGCCGGTGTAGTTGTCGGGGTCGTTGGCGAGCACGGTGTCCCGCACCCAGTTCACCGTGTCAGCGTGATCCGCAAGAAACCCCGGCGTGAACCAGCGTTTCAGCGTTTCCTCGATGGTCGCCGCAGGCCCCCCTGCCCCTGTGTCGCGCGCGCGTTGTTCTACCAGCGCCTGCGCCTCCGGGCTCCGTTCATGGGGAGAGTTCTGGATGACCAGCGCCGTGGCGCGGTCCGGGTGATCCATCGCAAAGCGCCGGTTGATCATGCCGCCGAGCGAGAAGCCCACCAAAGCGGCCTTCTCGATCCCCAGATGATCCAGCAGCCGGACGATCTGCTCCGACAACACCGTCAGGCTCGGGGTTTCGCCCGGCAGGGCACTTTCCCCGTGACCGCAAAGGTCATAGGTCAGCACCCGGAACCGGTCGGCAAATGCAGGGACGTGATCGGTCCACGTCGCCCGCGTCAGCCCGAGCCCGTGGATCAGAACCACCACCGGCGCGCCATCAGGGCCCGTCAGATCATAGGCGGTGCCATCGGGGGCGATTGCCATCGCCTACACCCCCGCCGGGTTGTCGACGGAGCGGCCCATTTCCTCCAGATCCTCGTAGCGGTTGCCGATCCGGTGATGCGGATGTCCGCCGAGGCTGCCGCCAAGCGCCACGATGATCTCATCCTCCGCAGGGGCGTCGGGGATCGTGGTTTGCAGCGTCTGGTAGTGGGACCGCCGCCCGCCATCATCCTTGTCCATCATCGGGATGGTGATGGTGCAACCCGCCGCACCCCGCGTGTTGGAAAAGACCAGATAGGTCTTGGCATCAATCGCCTCGCGCAGTTGGTTGCCGAACCACAGCGAATGGGTCAGCGCCTGAGCGTGTTCCACCTCGCCGCCCATGCCGACTACCGACGCCTTGCCGACCCCTTCGATAGTGCCGCCCGACAGGCGCAGCAATTCTTCGGTCAGAAGTTTGCCAAGCGGCGGGCAATGTTCACGGATCTCTGGCTTCAGGTCCTCCACGAAGCCACGCCCGAACCAAGGGTTCCGGATCACCGCCATCGCGGCGAACATGCGGGTGGGCTCAGGCACCTCGCGGCCCCCTTCCACATGGGTGGTTTGAGTCATCGTGAGGATACGGCGGATTTCTACGGCCATGGTCTGTCAATTCCTGTTCGCATGTATGTCTTGGTGTCAGGCGTAAGCCGGCATGACCTTGTCGATGAAGAGCTTCAGGCTCTCCTTCTGCTGGTCCATGTCCATGCCCATGGAGGCGTAATAGATGAAGGAATCCACCCCGATAGCTTCGTAAAGCTTGAGCTTTTCAATCACCGTCTCAGGCGTGCCAAACATCAGGTTTTCTTCCAGCATCACCGGATCGACGCGGAAATTGCCCTCCAGTTCCTCGGCGTTCACCGTATCGGGGAAGCCGTTGCGGACTTCGCCTGTTTTGGTCATCAGATTGCCGAACATCGCCAGCTGCACCCGGATCGCGGCCAGCGCCCGCTGGCGGTCTTCCTCGGACTCATACACGGCGGTGTGGCGCATCATCGCCCATTGGCCCTTGAAGGGCCCATGCTTGGCGATGGCATCGTCCAGCCGTCCGCGATAGCTTTCCGCCTCGCTCATCGGCATGGTCAGGGGCCAGCTCATGATATTGCAGCCGTGTTCGACCGCGTAGTCGAACGTGATCGGCGCTCGGGCGGCAACCCAGATCGGCACGTCGTCTTGCAGAGGTTTCGGACAAGAGGTCGCCTTGGGGAAGTGCCAGAATTCGCCGTTGTGCTCGTAATCGCCCTTCCACAGCTCCTTCACCACCGGAAGCATTTCCTGCATGTAGCGCCAGCTGTCGCGCTGATCGAGACCGGGTTTCATCCGGTCGAACTCGCGCTGATAGGCCCCCGAACCGATACCGAATTCCAGCCGCCCCTCGCTGGTCAGGTCAAGGAACGCCGCCTCTCCGGCGAGGTTGATCGGATGCCAATAGGCCGCGTTCACGACACCGACGCCAAGGCGGATGTTCTTCGCATGCTCGCCCCACCAGGTCAGGATCTGGAACGGGTTCGGCGCGATGGTCATCTCCAGCGCGTGGTGTTCGGCGGCCCAGACAATCTCGAAGCCCGCTTCATCGGCCATTTTGACCATCTCCAGCGTGTGGTCACGGACGTCGCGGATATCGACGTCAGGCGTCATGCGTTCGAGATTGATCGCGAGGTGAAACTTCATTGTGTGATCCTCAACGGGGTTGGAAGGGGCTGGCGATGGGATCGTCGGACATGTTCATCCAGACGGTCTTGGGGCGGGTGAAATCCCACAGCGCCTGAAAGCCGCTTTCGCGCCCGTAGCCAGAGTTTTTCATGCCGCCGAATTCCGCGATTGGGGAAATCGCGCGGTAGGTATTGACCCAGACGATCCCTGCCTTGATGCGCTTGGACATGCGCAGGGCACGGGCATTGTTGCGGGTGAAGATGCCGGCGGCGAGGCCGTGGACAGTGTCATTGGCGAGTTCCAACGCCTCCTCCTCGGTGCGAAAGCGCTGCACCGCAAGGACGGGGCCAAACAGTTCCGTGTCCACAATGGTCAGGTCATTGCGCGGGCAGTCGATGATCGTGGGCTCATAGTAGAGCCCCGGCAGCCCCTCGGGCCGCTTGCCGCCGACCAGCACTTTGCCGCCTTCCTCCTGCGCCAGCGCAACCTGCCGGGTGATGTGGTCAAGCTGTCCTTGCGTGCAGAGCGGCCCCATCTCGGTTTCTTCGGCCTGCGGATCACCGATCAGAATGCCTTGGGCGATGCCAACCATTCGGGCCAGGAAGTCATCGGCGATATCCTCGTGAAGGTAGAGCCGCGACCCCGCCACACAGCTTTGCCCCGACGCCGCAAATATGCCCGCGACCGAGCCGTTTACGGCGCTTTCAATGTCCGCGTCGTCAAACACGATGAAGGGGGACTTGCCGCCCAGTTCAAGCGACACTTCCGCGAAGTTTTCCGCCGAGTTGCGCACCACATGCCGGGCCGCAGCCGGGCCGCCGGTAAAGGCGATGCGGGCGACCAGCGGGTGTTTCGTCAGCGCCTCGCCGCAGGCGACGCCTCCGGTGACAATATTGACGACGCCATCGGGAATGCCGGCCTCAGCGACAAGCTTGCCAAACTCCAGCAGCGGCGCAGATGCATGTTCGGAGGCCTTCAGAACGATGGTGTTGCCGGTTGCCAGCGCCGGGCCGATCTTGACCGCGCTCAGGAACATCTGAGAGTTCCACGGGATCACGGCAGCGATCACACCAAGCGGTTCGCGGTTGGTGAAAACGAACATGTCCGGCTTGTCTATGGGCAGCGTTTCGCCGTGGATTTTATCGGCAGCACCCGCGTAAAACCTAAGGAATTCCGCGATATAGCTGGCCTGCCAGCGGGTTTCCTTGAACATCTTGCCGGTGTCGCGCGTCTCGATCCGGCCAATATGTTCCGAGTTTTCAGCCAACAGATCCGCCAGCCGACCGAGGCATTTGCCCCGTTCTGTCGGCGTCATCTGCCCCCAGGGACCATCCAGCGCCGCATGGGCGGCCCGCACCGCGCGATCCACATCCTCGGGCGTCGCTTCGGGGATCTCGCACCAGTCGTCGCCGGTTGCCGGGTCGAAGGTTGTGAAGCGCGCGGCACTTGTGGCCTGAACCCACTCGCCACCGATCAGCATGTCATATCGCTGCAACTCGCCCATCAGTTCACGGCCCCCATGGTTTGAAGGGTTTTCGGTGTGACGCGGTGATAGGCCCCGTCGAGGTAGGTCAACGGCTCTCGGTCGCCCTGATCGACGGCCTCGACCCGGCCAAAGACGACAAGATGACTGCCCGACTTCACCACATTATCGACGGTGCAAGCGAAGCTTGTCGCACCCTCGATCTGCGGCGGCATACCCTTGGCGCCAAGGCACGGGATACCCGTGAAGCGATCTGCGATTTCGTGGTCATGGGCACCGGCGAAGCGGTCCGCGACGCGATCACTGTGATCGGGCAGCACGTTGACGCAGAAGCGCCCGTTTGCCTCAACCACCGCGGCGATGCGGCTTTTGGAATGCAGGCACACCAAAACTGTCGGTGGATCGGCCGAAACTGATGAGAAGGCGCTGACGGTCGCCCCGTGCCGACCGGCGTCGCCATCGGTGGTGACGACGGTCACGCTGGATGCCACGCGGCGCATGGCGCTGATGAATTCAGACCGCTCGACTGCGGGTGTCGGGGGTGTCCCCTGCATCGCAACCTCCCTTGCTCTGCCGATTTCGCGTTGAGGGAAAGGTTGCAGATTTCATCATATTTGTATAACGAATTAAATTAAGCGATAAATTCATATTTATTGAACTGTGAGCCCGTGAACCTCGCCGCCCTGCAAACCTTCGTTGCCATTGTCGAAACCGGATCGCTCGTGCGCGCCTCGGAACGGTTGCATGTTACGCAATCAACCGTGACCATGCGCCTGAAAGCCTTGGAGTCCGAGCTTGGCCAGACCGTGCTCAATCGGCAAAAATCGGGCGTGACCCTGACGCCTGCCGGCACCAAACTGCTGAACTACGCTCAAATTATGATTGGCCTTTGGCGACAGGCCAAGCTGGAGGCAGGACTGCCTACGGGCGTCAACATGATCTGCAACTTCGGCTGCACGCCCGATCTCTGGCCGATCGGCGGCAAGCGCATCTTCGACATGATCCGCGCCCGCAATCCCGATATTGCCCTTTCGGTCTATCACGGCAGCCCCGACGTACTGGACAGATGGATGGCGGCGGGCCAGATCGACCTGTGCCTGACCCGCGAACCAGTGGCGCGCAAGGGACAGTCAGTGATGGCGCTGCCCGCGGATGACCTGGCGCTCTATTCGGATCGCCCCGACACGCCTGTTCGCAGCGGCTCGAACTATATCTTTGTCGATTATGGCGAAGACTTCCGTCGCAGCCACGGCGAGGAATATCACGACGCGGGCACTGCTCGGACAACTTTCAACTCAGCCAGTGCCGCGCTGGACTTCCTGTTGGAAGTTGGAGGCTCGGTCTACCTTCCCCGCAGCCTGGTTGCATCGCGCCCTGATGCAGCCCGGCTGCATGAAATCAGCGAGGCGCCGCTCTTTGAGCTCGGCACATATCTTCTGATGCACGAAACAGCACGGAACAACTGGGGTTGGATCGTCGATGGCTTCTAGGCGGTTCGGCTATCATCTCGCGAAAAAGGAACCGGTTGCAATCCGGTCCCGGCCACTGTCTGATTTCCGAAAAGGCCGTGAATTGGACAAGCGACAATGACAGTGACCCTGAAGGATGTGGCAGAACGCGCGGGCGTGTCCCGCTCGGCCGTGTCACGGACCTTCACACCAGGAGCTTCCGTCTCGGCCAAGACCCGCGCAAAAGTGGAACGCGCGGCTGCTGAACTGGGATATGCGCCAAGCGCGTTGGCCTCGGGCCTGTCGACCGGGCGCACCAAGCTGATCGGCCTGGTGTCCAACAACTTCCGCAACCCTATCTTCCTGGAAGTGTTTGACCTGTTCACCCGTGCCATTCAGGATCGGGGCTTGCGCCCCTTGTTGGTGAACCTGTCTGACGATACCGATCCTGATGCCGCAATCCGCATGTTACGGCAGTATTCGGTGGATGCGGTGATCGTGGCCTCCTCTACCTTGTCACCCGCCTTCGCAGTGGATTGCAGTGCAGCGGGACTTCCGGTTGTTCACGCCTTTGGCCGCGCCACGGACCAGCTTCAGGTGCCGGTGGTCGGCATCGACAATGTAGAAGCGGGGCGAATGGCGGCGCGCGCGCTGCTGGCACGGGGCTATAGGGATATCGGCTTTCTGGGCGGCCCCGCAGGGGCAACCACCACGCAGGATCGCCTGGAGGGCCTGCGCAGAGAGCTATCGGGCCACGCGGGCATTCGGCTGAGGGAAAGCTTTGCAGGCGGCTATTCCCATGACGCTGGCGCGCGGGAAATGGCCCGGCTGATCACGGAGGAACCCCTGGCCGATGCCTATTTCTGTGGCGATGACGTGGTTGCGATCGGCGCTCTCAGTGCGCTTCGGGCCGCCGGGCGGGAGGTTCCGCACGATGTCGGACTGATCGGGTTTAATGATATGGAGGCAGCGTCATGGGGATTGGTCAATCTAACCACGATCCGACAGCCACTGGACGCAATCATCGTCGCCTCGGTGGAGATGGCCATAACGCTATCTGAACAGAGCGGATCGGCACCGATGTCGACGCTCCTGCCTCTCACGCTGGTTGAGCGCGGCACACTACGGCCCGAGGTCTGAGCGGGGAAGGCCCTTGGAAGGGCCTTTGACACGCGGTTTCGAAACCGCGTCCCCGCTCACCTCACCAGTTTCAGCGGAACATCGGCGGGCGGGCATCGACCCACGCGCAGTCCGCCTTGCCGCTTTCCGCCACGGCGAACACAGCCGCCATCGACCGCAAACCATCCTCGGCGCGGGGGTAAAGATCGGCTGCGGGGTCCATGGCCCGGCCTTCTTTCTGTGCCCGGATCGCCTCGGCCAGATCACGATAGATGTTGGCAAAGGCCAGCGGCATTCCCTCGGCGTGCCCGACCGTCACCCGGCTGGACCGGTCCGCCTCCGGGGACAACCCCCCTTCGCCGCGCTCGATCACCTGCAAGCGGCCCCGCAGCGGCATCCAGTACAGCTGGTTGGGCTGTTCCTGGCTCCAGCGCAGACCGCCATTCTCGCCGAAAACCTGTAGCGTCAGACCATGCTGGCGACCAAGCGCGACGGATGAGGTCCAAAGCCGTCCCACAGCCCCGCCATCAAAGCGCAGGTTAACCATGGCATCATCTTCCAGCTCGCGGCTGGCAATGCAGCTGACCGTATCGGCCGACAGACGCTCGGCCTCCTGGCCGATGACGAAACTGGCCATGTGAAGCGCGTGGATACCGCAATCAGCGAATTGCGCCGAGACGCCCGCCTGCGCCGGATCATAGCGCCAGCGCACCCGCGGGTTGTCCGCATCGGCGGCATCTGCGTGGTGGCCATGGGCGAATTCCGCCTTCACCAGCCGGATCGCCCCCAGATCGCCGCGCGCCACCATTGCCCGCATGTGGCGGACCAGAGGATAGCCGGTATAGCCATAATTCACCGCGCAAATGCGACCCGTCGCACGAGAGATCTTTACGATCTCTTCGCCCTCTTCCACGGTCATAGTCATGGGCTTTTCGCAGAGCACGTGAAAGCCCGCCTCCAGATAGGCTTTGGTGATCTCGAAATGGGTGGCATTGGGTGTGGCCACTGTCACGAGGTCGATGCGGTCCTCACGGCCCCGCTCACCCTCCAGCATCTCGCGCCAGTCGCCATAGGCACGGTCCGCCGCAAGTCCAAGCCGCTTGCCGTAATCGCGCCCCGCCTCGGGACGATGATCAAGCGCACCGGCAACGAATGCAAATTCGCCGTCCAGACCAGCCCCAAGCCGGTGTGCCGGGCCGATCTGGCTGCCTTCGCCGCCACCGATCATACCCCAGTTCAGTTTTCCCATGGCAGGTCTCCCTCAGTCAAAGCCAATGGATGTCAGATAGCCCCGGTTCGCCTTTGCATCGGCAATCGGGGAAATGTCGAGTGTCGGATCGCAATCCTGTTCAACCGTGCACCAGCCGCGATAGCCCCGCTCGATCAGCAGGCGCCGCACGGCCTGAAAGTTCACGTCGCCCTGGCCAAGATTGCAGAAGATTCCCTGCCCACAGGCTTCGTAGAACCCTGTTCGCTTGGCAATAACATCGGCCTTAACGCCCGGGTCAATATCCTTGAAATGGATATAGCTGATCCGGTCCATATGCCGTTTCATGAAGGCCACCGGGTCATAGCCCGCGTAAGAGTGGTGGCCGGTATCGAGGCAGATCTTCAGAAGACCCGCATCGACCTCATCGAGCAAGCGCTCCAGCTCTGGCTCGAAGTCAATGAAGCCGCCCGCATGGGCGTGAATCGAGACATCAAGCCCGTACACCTCCGCGGCCATTCTGGCGATTGTCACGATGCGGTTGCGGAACGCGGTCCACTCACTCGTTTCCATCTGCTCAGCTTCAGCGGCCCGACCCGCTGTTCCCGCCCGCCGAGGAGAGATGGCGTCAATCAGAACCAGCTGCTTCGCCCCGTGAGACGCAAGCGCCTTGCAGGTCCGCTCTGCCCCGTCCACCACGTCGAGCCACTTCTCGGGATCACTGAAGGGCCGATTGACAACGCCACCGATCAGGCTCAGCCCGTGTGCATCCAGCGCTTCGGCCAGCACTTCGGGGTTTTCCGGCATATAGCCGACCGGACCCAGTTCGATCCCATGAAATCCTGCCTCTGCGCACTCCTTCAGCACCCGCTGCCAAGGCGGATTGCGCGGATCGTCCGGAAACTCAACGCCCCAGGAACAAGGCGCATTGCCGATCTGGATCATGTTTCTCTCTCAGAACGCCGATGGAGACTGCCAGCTGCGCGAGGCATCAGAGGCCCGGGCCGCCGCTATAACTTGATGAACTTCCAGCCCAGCCTCGAAAGTTGGCCAGACCGCCTGGCCGGTGTCGATGGCGGTCAGGAAATCATGTGCTTCGATGATGATCTGGTCCTGATATCCGGTGCCATGCCCCGCCCCCTGACAGAACGGCAGGTAGTCAGGATGATCCGGCCCCGTGAGGATCTTGCGAAAGCCTTTCTGGCCGTCCGAATCGTCCTTTCGATACAACCAGATCGCGTTCTGATCTTCCTGATCAAAGCGGATCGCGCCATCGGTTCCTGTGATCTCGTAGGCATAGCCCATCTTACGACCCGTGGCGACGCGAGAGGCGCTGATATGGCCCATCACCCCACTGTCGAAGCGCACCATCATCTGGACCTGATCGTCATTCGTCACCGGAATGCCGTTGCGATCAGGGTAGACGGTTTCGATGATCGCATTGAGTTCCGCAATCGGCCCCATCAGCGCCAGCGCTGCGTTGATCGCATGGGGGGCAAGGTCACCCAGACAGCCATTGGCATCGCCCTCGCAGCGCCAGGCGGGCGTCTTTTGAGCGATGTGGAAATCCTCGTCATGCACACAGCGGAAGCCCGTGATCCGGCCAAGTGCGCCCTCGGCCAATAGCTGACGCACATATTGCGACGCGGGCGTTCGGATATAGTTATAGGCCACCATGTTTGCGACACCCGCCGTCCGCGCTGCCGCCACCATTGCCCGCGCCTCGGCCACGTCGAGCCCCATAGGCTTTTCGCACAACACCGGCTTGCCAAGCGCCAGGGCGGCCTTCGCAATCTCCAGATGGGTGCTTTGCGGTGAGGCGATGACCACGGCATCAACCGCAGGATCCGAGACCAGATCATGCCAATCCTGCGCGGCGCGGTCGATTCCGAAAGCCTTGGCATATCGTTCCGCACTGGCTATCGATGACGCCGCTATCGCCGCAAGGCGCGGCTTCAGACGGGTTTCGAACACCGCCCCCACCGAGGCAAAGGCGACCGAATGGGCCTTGCCCATATAGCCACCCCCAACGATTCCGATCCCGATCTGGCTCATCGCTTCGGACCCCTCTTTTTCGCATATTGCAACCGGTTGCAAAATTGTTATCCTGAGAGCAGGCATCATGCAACAGCGAATTCCCAAAGGCGACGAAAATGGCGGATCTCTCTCGGCTCTCCGGAAAAACCTTCCTCGTGATCGGACGGGCGGGGATGGATCTCTATGCTGACCCGCCCGGCGCGCGCACGGAAGAGGCCACTGCCTTCACCACGGCCCTGGGCGGATCATCTGCAAATATCGCTGCTGGCCTGTGCCGGTTGGGCTGCCACGCGGCTCTTGTCACGCGGGTCGCGGATGATGCCATTGGGCGTTTTTGTCTCAATCAGCTGGATGCATACGGCATCGACCGCACCCATGTGCACAGCGAAGGCGGCGAAGCACGAAATTCTCTGGCGCTCGTGGAAACGCGGCTGGAGAATACGCAATCGGTGATTTACCGCAACGGCGCGGCGGATTTCGAGATGACCATGGCTGATGTTGAGGCCGTGGACTACACGGCCTTCTCCGCCCTCGTCACGACCGGAACCGTTCTGGCGGCTGAGCCTTCGCGCAGCGCCTGTTTCCGGGCTTTCGATCTTGCCCGCGCCGCAGGATTGCCGCTGATCTTCGATGTGGATTATCGCCCCTATTCCTGGGCTTCGGCCAAGGATGCCGAGGAAACCTATTCTCGTGCCGCAGCTCTGTGCGACATCATCATCGGCAATGACGTTGAGTTCGGCTTTATGGCAGGTGGCATCGAGAAGGGTCTCGACAAAGCCCGGTCGCTGATCAGTGAAGGTGCGCAGATCGTCGTCTACAAAATGGGTGAACATGGCGCGATCACCATTACCCCGGAGGCCGAGGTTCAAACCGGAATCTACAAGACCAAGGCGCTGAAACCTACCGGCGCCGGTGACAGTTTCATGGCCGGGTTCCTGGCCACCCTGGCCGACGGCGGTGACGTCAAATCCGCCGTTCAGACGGGATCAGCCGCTGCCGCGATTGTGGTTTCACGCGTTGCCTGTGCCCCCGCCATGCCCACACCCGACGAACTGGCCCGCTTCATGGCCAATGCCGAGACATAAAAGGATATCGCAATGCACATCCCTCCTCATGACAACCAGAATAAGGCCATCGTTGATGTGAACGATGCCCATGTTCCGCTGACCTATTTCAACATCGTCAAGCTGAAGGCAGGCGAGTCATTCGATTATCGCCTACAGGGCTATGAAACCTGCGTGGTGCCGGCCACTGGCACCGTTACCGTGGAATGCGGCGGGGAAACCTTTGCGGATATCGGCAACCGGGGGGCGGATGTCTGGGACGGCGAGCCCGAGGGCGTCTATGTGCCGACCGATACCGGATGCCGGATCACCGCGCGAACCGATACCGAAACCTTCATCGCAGGTGCGAAATTCGCGGCGACGCTGAAGCCTTTCGCAGTGCGCAAGGATGAGCTGGATCTTGTTCAGTATGGGTCGGACGACACCAAAACGCACCGCAAGATCAAGCATATCCTCGGCGCGGGGCATCACGACCGGGTCGGGCGGTTGCTGGTCAGCGAGCTGTTCACCGTCGGCGCAGGAGGCTGGTCGGGCTTCCCGTCGCACAAGCACGATACGGATCGGTTGCCGGACGAAACCCGCCATGACGAATGCTACAACTTCCGCTTCAAGCCGGATTACGGCTCTGGCCTGCAAATGCTGCAACGGGTCGATAACGAGCCAGGCGACGCCTATCACATCATGGATGGGTCAACTGTTCTGATCGACAAGGGCTACCACCCCTGCTGCGCGCTGCCGGGGTATGAAATGTACTACTTCACCATTCTGGGCGGGCTCAGCCAGCGCAGCCTCAAGCAGTATTTCCAGCCGACACATGCGGAACAGCTGCACACGATCCCTGGTATCATGGATATGGTGGCAAAGTTCAAATGACCCGAGCCACGTTGTCAGAAGTGCTCCAACCGGCAATGGCCGGGGGCTATGCAGTTGCGGGGGTTGTCTGCCTTGGATGGGAAGATGCCCGCGCCTATGTGACCGCTGCCGAAGCCGAGGGCGCACCGCTGATCCTGCAAGCAGGCCCCGGCGCGCGGGCACATACCCCCCTGCCCGTCTGGGGCGCCATGTTTCGTGAATTGGCCGAGAATGCGTCGGTCCCCATTGTCACGCATCTGGACCACGGGACAGATGAGGAAGACTGCCGGATTGCCATCGAAGAGGGCTTTAGCTCGATCATGTATGACGGATCGCGTCTGGCCCTGGAAGACAACATCGCGCAGACCGCCCGCCTCGCGGAGATGGCCCATGCGGCGGGGGTCAGCTGCGAGGGTGAGATCGGTTTCGTGGGATACGCGGCGGGCGAAGCCTCTCGCGGGACCGACCCCGAGGAAGCGGCACGGTTCGCACGGGAAACCGGGGTCGATGCCATGGCCATTTCCGTTGGCAACACGCATCTGCAAACCACGGCGGGGGACGGGCTGGACGAGGCACGCATTGCGGCGATTGCGGCGCTGACGGCAACCCCGTTGGTGATCCATGGCGGATCGGGCGTGCCGCATGAGCAGCGCCACCGTCTCGCCACCGGGTCCAGTGTCTGCAAGTTCAACATCGGCACCGAGCTTCGCCAGATCTTCGGTGCAACCATCCGGCAAACCTTGGCTGCGAACCCGGATATGTATGACCGGATCGGTATTCTTTCGTCGCTGCATGATCCGCTTGTTCAGGCCGCTCGGACGGTGATCCGGGGCCTGCGCCCCTAGTCTGGCAGGATCGGTCAACGCCTTGGCAGGCGCGGTCAAGACCCGCGCCGCCATCATCAGGCATTTCCTTTGCATCACTACCAAGCAAAGGATTGACCAAATGCAAGAGCAACCCATTCTCGTTATCGGTGCCACCGGCAAGACCGGCGCACGGATTGTCCAGCTACTGGAAGCGCGCGGCCATGCCGTCCGCCCCGGTGCCCGCACCGCCCCCATTCCCTTCGACTGGGAAGATGAGACCACATGGCGGCCCGCGCTGACCGGCGTGCGCGCGGCTTATGTCAGCTACTTTCCCGATCTCGCCTTCCCCGGCGCTGCCGAAAAGATCCAGGCGCTGTCGGAGCTTGCCAAAGAGATGGGCACCGGTCGGCTTGTGTTGCTGTCGGGCCGGGGCGAAACCCATGCCAAGCACTGCGAAGACATCGTGCGCGACTCCGGCGTTGATTTCACCCTCGTGCGCTGTGCTTGGTTCGCGCAGAACTTCTCTGAAGGCTATCTGCGCGATCCGGTGATGGGCGGAATGCTGGCCATTCCGGCGGGCGATGTGCGCGAACCGATCGTGGACGTTGACGATATTGCGGAGGTCGCAGCCGCCGCGCTGACAGAGGACCGCCATTCAGGTGAGCTCTATGAGATCACCGGCCCGCGCCTGTTGCACTTTTCTGATGCAGCGAAAGCCCTGTCGGAAGCTACAGGCCGCCCGGTTCGCTATCAGCCGATCACGCTTCAGCAGTTCCATGACGCCATGACCGCTATCGGCGGCGGCTTCATCGCCGATGTCTTCACCCATGTCTGTGAAGAGGCGCTCGATGGCCGCAATGAATGGCTGGGTGATGGCGTGCAACGCGCACTTGGCCGTGCACCTACGGATTTCACAGAGTTTTGCCGCCGCGCAGCCGAGGCCGGCGCGTGGGCCGACACCGCATCGGGGAGGATCTGACCATGGCGTTTTGGGTTCTTTTCATCGCTCAGGCTTCGGTTCTGGCCTATGGGCTGCTTGGCGGCGTGTTCCTCGCGTTTTCCGATTTCATCATGCGTTCGCTCGGGCAGGTCTCAGGCCATGGCGGCGTCGAGGCGATGCAGGTCATCAACCGAGAGGTCTTTCGCATCGTCTTCATGGTGCTTTTTCTCGGCATGGCACCGGTATCGGTCCTGCTGATCGTTTACGGCCTCGCCTGGGGCGAAGGAAGCGGATCGCTGCTGATCGCAGGGGCCGGAGCAGTCTATCTGATCGGGGCGTTCCTGGTGACAGTGGTCCTTAACGTGCCGTTGAATGAAACGCTCGCCGGGATGGACACGGACGCACCCGCAACGGCGCGGTTCTGGCAGGACACCTATCTGCCCCGCTGGACCTTCTGGAATTCGGTCCGCACGGGCGCCTGTGCGCTGGCGTCGGTCCTGATGATGCTGGGGCTGATCTGGACGGCACAAAACCCGGCGGTCTAAGCCCGGCCCGCTGTCCCCGACGCCTCCGGCTACACACGGCCGGGGGCGTTTTGGTGCCTGCGGACAAGCCGATGATACCCATGGCCATGGCACAGGCGGGGTCCGGGCCCTAGGTTGACGGCATCAAGACCACTGACCAAGGCCCGAACTAATGCTCCGCCCCTCCGCCGTCCCCGCCCCCACCTTGCCCGCCAAAACCGTTCTGATCGCCGGGGCCACCGGCTATCTGGGGCGCTATCTGGTCGAGGAGTACGCGCGCCGGGGCTGGCGGGTGAAAGCGCTTGTGCGCCGCGATGCGGACCTACCCGCAGAGATGGTCCATGCAGAGGCCACACGGCCCGATACGCTGCACGACACCATGGACGGTGTCGATCTGGTGATCTCTGCGCTTGGCATCACCCGGCAACGCGACGGCCTGACCTATCGCGATGTGGATTATCAGGCGAACGCCAACTTGCTGGCCGAGGCCGTTCATGCCGGGGTGTCCCGCTTTGCCTATGTCCATGTGCTGAATGCAGACCGCATGGCCCATGTGCCGCTGGTTGCTGCAAAGACCGAGTTTGTCACATTGCTGCGTGCAGCTCCCATCGCGTCAACCGTCATCGCGCCTTCCGGCTACTTCTCGGATATGGGCGATTTCCTAGACATGGCGCGCAACGGCCGGGTCTGGCTGTTCGGCTCCGGCGCATACAGGATCAACCCGATCCACGGTGCCGATCTGGCCCATGCAACGGCCGAGGCCATCGTCGCGGGCCGCGATTGGCTGGACGTGGGTGGGCCCGAAGCGCTGTCGCATTCCGAACTTGCTGCATTGGCATTTGAGACTCTTGGCAAACCACCCCGCATCACCCGTCTGCCCGACGCCTTGCGCCGAATGGCCATGACGCTGTTACCATGGGTGACCCCCGCGCGTATCAACGGCCCTGCGCTGTTCTTCCTGACCGCAATGGGCGGGGACATGGTGGGTGAGCTGCACGGCTCGCACCGGCTTGCCGACCATTTTTCAGACTCTTCCAGCGTGACGGAACCGGAGACAAAGATGACCCTGATCAAGATAGGTGGGCTGGCAGCCCTTGCCTGCGCCATAACATACATGGTGGGCTTTGCCCTGCTGCTGACGCTGCTGGCCCCGCTTGGATATGGCACAGACACCATCGACCCGGTCGCCGTGGTGGCGTTCACTGCTGACAATCCCGGCCTGATGATCGCGTGGAACAGCACGATCTACATCGTCAATGCGCTGGCGCTGGTGCTGTTGGTGCTGGCGATCCATGCCCGTTTGTCGAGTGTGACGCCGGCCTGGGCAGAAGCGACACGCGGATTCGGGCTGATCTGGGCGGCACTGGTGCTTGGTGCGGGCATGATTGCTAATGTCTCGGTGGAAGAGGTCTCGCGGTTGGCCGTGATCGACCCTGCCGCTGCCGCTCAGACATGGGCCATGCTCCACGCGGTTGAGCTGGGGCTTGGCGGCGGAAACGAAATCGCGGGCGGGATCTGGATGCTATGCGTGGGTTTGGGGGCCCTCTCTGGCGCGTCCTTGCCCCGGATGACGGCCCTATTTGCGGTGATGGTCGGTGCGGCGGGCCTGTTGACCGTTGTGCCTGCCTCTGGCGAGGCAACCGGCGCAATCTTTGGTCTGGGCGCGATCCTTTGGTTTGTGCTGGTCGGCGTGAGTCTTTTGCGCAACAGCCCAACGGGCCCGTGATTTGCAATCCCCAAAGCTTTACCTTATGTAAAGGTTTCCCAACCTAAAAAACAAAACCCGAGCAGTCGTTTAACAGTTATGGTCGATTTTCTGAAGAAAGCCTGGAGCGAGGTTCTCCACCCCATGTTGCAGCGCCCCAAGCGGCTGCAAGTGGCGGCGCTGTGCTATCGGACGGATGAGACCGGCAAAAAGGTTCTGCTCGTCACCAGCCGCGGCACCGGGCGCTGGATTTTGCCGAAGGGCTGGCCCATCAACGGGCTGGATGCCGGTCAGGCCGCTCTTCAGGAAGCATGGGAAGAAGCCGGGGTGCGCAAGGGCTCGGTCGAGAGCCGGGCGATCGGCACCTATACCTATGACAAGGCGCTGGACGAAGGCTGGAGCATCGAGATCGAGACATTGGTCTATCCGGTCGAGGTTGAAGCGATACGCGAAAAGTTCCCCGAGGCGCATCAGCGCAAGCGGACGTGGGTCGACCCCTCGGAAGCGGCGAATATGGTGCGAGAACCTGAACTCCAGTCGATCCTGCGGGATTTGTAACGCTTTTATGAAGAATTTGTAACAAGAGCGGTTGATTTGCGACACGCTCTTGCCTAGGCCCAAGCCGCAGAGCGAGGGGAGCACTGGGCATGAGCGACGATTCCGGCGACGGCCGCCATCTTGAAACACTGGATCGGGACCTTCACCGGCTGTCCTATCTGGAATCCGCCACCAGCTATGTGGCTCGCCCGATGGTTGGGCCGGGCGTGGCGCTGATTTTCATCGTTCTTGCAGGGCTGTTGGCCGCCATCTTCTTCGGACAGGATTCCAACGGCATGATCGTCGTCGTAGCCGCTGGCTTCGGCGCCTATATGGCGATCAATATCGGCGCCAATGATGTGGCCAACAACATGGGCCCAGCCGTAGGGGCCAATGCGCTGACCATGGGCGGCGCGATTGCCATCGCCGCCATCTTTGAAAGTGCCGGTGCGCTGATTGCCGGGGGGGACGTGGTGTCCACCATCGCGAAGGGCATTATCGAGCCTGAATCCATGGTCACAGCCGAGATCTTTATCTGGGCCATGCTGGCGGCCCTGCTGTCGTCTGCTCTCTGGGTTAACCTTGCGACCTGGGTCGGCGCACCGGTTTCCACCACCCATTCCGTCGTGGGTGGCGTTATGGGGGCGGGCATCGCCGCCGCCGGGTTCACCGCCGTGAACTGGCCCACGATGAGCGCGATCGCAGCAAGCTGGGTGATCTCGCCGGTGCTTGGCGGGGCCATCGCGGCGCTGTTCCTTTGGTTCATCAAGGCCAACATTATCTACACTCCCGACAAGATCGCCGCTGCCCGCAAATGGGTGCCGGTTTTGGTCGGTATCATGGCCGGCGCCTTCGCGGCCTATTTGGCGCTCAAGGTGCTAAAGCACCTGATGCGGGTTTCGCTTGGGCTGGCGCTGTCCATCGGGTTCGGCGTGGCCATCGTGACCTGGCTGGCGATGATCCCCGTCATTCGCAAGCAGTCCGATGGGCTGGAAAACCGCAACAAGTCGCTCAAAGTGCTATTCGGAATTCCGCTGGTGATCTCCGCCGCTTTGCTAAGCTTTGCCCATGGCGCCAACGACGTTGCCAATGCCGTGGGGCCGCTGGCGGCGATTGTTCAGGCGTCCCAGTCCGGCGACTTCACACATGCCGTCAGCATCCCCACCTGGGTCATGATCATCGGGGCTTTCGGCATCTCTTTCGGCCTATTCCTGTTCGGCCCCAAGCTCATCCGCATGGTCGGCAGCCAGATCACAAAGCTCAATCCGATGCGCGCCTATTGCGTGGCACTGTCGGCGGCGATCACGGTGATCGTGGCCAGCTGGCTTGGCCTGCCCGTCAGTTCAACACATATCGCCGTGGGGGGCGTCTTTGGCGTCGGTTTCTTCCGGGAATGGGACGCGGAACGCCGCCTGCGTTTGGCCCGTGTGAATATGCCCGATGCAAACCGTATTGCCCCCGAGGAACGCCGCCGCCGCAAGCTGGTACGCCGGTCGCATTTCATGACCATCATTGCAGCCTGGATCATCACGGTGCCCGCGGCGGCGATCATGTCTGCGGTGCTGTTCTTCTGCATTCAGGCGGTTGTCGGCTAAGCCTGGATTGGCCGGGCGGGCGTTCTGCGCCCGCCTGGGCACGAGCAATGGGGCGAAAGGGAAGGGACGCATCGGGCTTAGCCCGCGAGAACCTCCCACACCAGTTTGATCGAGACCCCTGCCAGTGCAATTTCGACAAGCATGAAAAAGACCTTCTCGGGCAGAAGACGGGCAATCTTCGCCCCGCTCCAGGCCCCGGCAAGCGCGCATGGCACCAACCAGATCGCCTGCCCGAAACTGTCCCAGGTGATCTGTCCAGCCACGATATAGGGCGGCACTTTCATCAGGTTGACAGCTGAAAAGAAGATTGTCGTCGTGCCAAGATAAGTCAGTTTATCAAGCCGCTGCGGCAGGACGTAGGCCTGATAGGGTGGGCCGCCTGCATGGCTGATATAGCTGGTCAAGCCCGACAGCGCCCCCCAGATAAGACCGCGCGGGACATCCGCGGGCTTGGGCGGAAACTCTATGCTAGAAAACCGCCGCCGCAGGGAATGCAGCAGATAGGACAGGGCAATTGCCGCGACCATCAGCTTGATCGCATTGGCGGGCACATAGGAGACCGCCAAAAACCCGAGCCCCACCCCGCAGATGCCCGCGGGCATGAGGATTTTCAGGTTGCGCGCCGAGAATGCCTTGCGAAACAGGTAAACGGCATAGGCATCGGTCGTGATATAGATCGGCAGCAGCAGCCCCGCGGCCAGCGCCGGGTCCATGAATAGCGACATGAGCGGCACCGAGAGGATGGCGATCATGGGAACGCCGCCCTTTGAAAGCCCCATCAAGTAGGCGGCGAGCCCTGCCACGATCCAGAATTGTACGACCTCGCCCATGGCGGCTGTCCTTTCTGCGCTGGCACCGGGTTAGGGGGGATCGCCACCCGCCGCAAGGGGACGCGACATGACAGGGACGGGGTTTCGCAGCCCGCAGGCTGTCTCCGGCACTTCCGAGGTTTCTGGATCAAGCCGAAACGAGTTACAGACAGTCGAGTGCCTGCGAGAGCGCGCCTTGGGACCAAGGCCCAAGGTCTCTGGCGATGAGTGCCCCATCTGAAAGCCGCGTTGAAATGAGCCGGGACCAGCCGGTATCCGCAGTGAGGAATTCCGGGCCTTCCCCGCAATCGCGAATGCCGGAGGAAATATACCCCTCTCCGATGCGGTGATTGGTCAGGCCATTGGCCGCTGCAATTTCGGTCAATCCGCCATCCTCGTAACGCCAGATCCGCAGGGTCCGGGCCAGGTGAGGACGGTCGATATAGGCGATCTCCATCGCGCCGTCGTCATCAAGATCCGCCGCGCCGATTATGGCCAGCCAGCGGTTGCTGCGGCCGATATAGGGGGTTGTTGCCGCGAGGGTCAGATCGGTTCCGGTCCAGCGGTAGACGGCAAGCTGCGCGCCGAGGCGATGATGGCTGCGGGCGACGATCACCTCGTTGGTACCGTCACCGTCAAGGTCGGCCAGTCTTGGGGCCACATCTTCGAACACATGATCGGCGTCAAGCGTCAGCGCGTGCCCGCAGAGCCCCTGGTTGCCGATGGCATTGACATGGAGCGTTTCGGGCTCATGAGTGCGGCCCAGCACGAAGTGGCGGTAGCGGGTGACCGGAGCGTCAAACCATGCTTGCGCAATGGCCCCCCTCGTGTCGGAATCCACCGTTACGCTGCCGGGATAGGCCGTGGTGTTGGCGGGGTCGACCGTGCAGGCCCCTGCCCCGCTGGCCCCTCCGGCCCAGATCACCAGGGCCAGCCCATATGCCAGCCCCTTGATCATCAGATCTGCTTTTCGGGCATCCGCACGATCAGCCCGTCAAGCTCGTCCGTTACCTTCAGCTGGCAGGTCAGACGCGAGGTCTCGTCCGGCTCGTAGGCGAACTCCAGCATGTCCTCTTCCATCGCGTCCATGGCGGGCAGCTTGTCTTTCCAGCTTGCATCCACATGCACGTGGCAGGTGGAACAGGCGCAGGCGCCGCCGCAATCAGCCTCGATGCCGGGGATGTTGTTGTCGCGTGCGCCTTCCATCACGGTCAGCCCGTTGGGAACATCAACGACATGTTCGGTGCCGCCGAACTCGATATAGGTAATCTTTGCCATGGTCTGCCTGTCCTTGAACACTTGTCGGGCCATTACGTAGCGGTCCCAATCCAGCTTTGCCAGCCTGAATGCGTCACTTTTCCGGGGGGAAACCGTCAGCTTGCCGTGACGTGCAAATGTTCTATATTTGTTCTCATGGAGCCCAATGTCCGCCCCCCTGACTGGCCGCGCCCGCCCGTGGCCCTTCCCAATGCCTGGCTGAGCAGGCCGCCGCAGGGCGCGCGTGTCACCGTGGCGGGGCTGGTTCTGATCCGCCAGCGGCCCGGCACCGCGAACGGGGTGATCTTCCTGACGCTTGAGGATGAGACCGGCGCCTGCAACGTCGTGGTCTGGCGCAAGATCTATGAACGCTTTCGCCGTGCGGTGATCTCTGGCCGGCTGTTACGGGTCACGGGGCGGGTGCAGCACGGGCATGGGGTGGTCAATGTGATCGCTGAGGAGGTGGAGGATATCTCGCCCATGCTGGATGCGCTTTTGGCCCGGCCAGAGACGCGCGATGCCTGAGCGCTTTGCCTGGGCGCGAAAACCCTGTATCCTGCCGCGAACAAGGTCCGCAAAGGGCCGGCAGAACAGGCATATTGATGAAACCGACCTATCCCATGATCGCGGGCGTCCTTTGCCTTGCTGCCTGCGGACCCATGCCAGGCGCCGATGTCGCACGTCTGCTGGAACGCGACGGCACCATCGTGACGCGCGGCGAAGGGCCGGAAGATGCCCGGCCCGATGCCTGCTATGCACAGGATGTGACGCCAGCGGTGATCGAAACGGTCACTGAACAGGTGATCGTGCAACCGCCCGAGATTTCGACCGATGGCACCGTGCGTGCACCAGCGATCTTCCGCACCGATACGCGCCAGCGCATCGTGCAGGAACGGCAGGAAATCTGGTTCGAAACCCCGTGCGAGGCGCAAAGCGACCCAGATTTCATCGCCACCCTGCAACGGGCCCTGTCCGCACGCGGGCATTACCATGGGCCGGTCACCGGCGTGATGGACCGGCGCACGGAGCGGGCGATCCGAGAATTTCAGGAACCACAAGGTTTGGATTCGGGGGTGCTGTCCCTGGCCGGTGCACGGCTGTTGGGACTGGCGGTCTGGGATCCCGTCGCGGCGCAACGACCCGAGGAATAGCTGTCAGTTGACTGGCTGGAATCACTTGACTCATTTTTGACATTGATATCAATTTCAGAAATGACCCTCACCGCCCCTGCTCCAACTCAGCCCCCCGATAGCGCCCGCTTTGGCGATGCGCTGCTCCTTGGCACGCGCGCAGCGCCCAAGGCCGAGCGCACCCGCGCAAGGCTTCAGGCTGCCATCTGCGCGCTGCTCAATGACGCCGCGCCAGCCGATCTGAAAGTCGCGGATATCGCCCGCGCGGCTGGCAGTGCCCACGGCACCTTCTACACCTATTTTCCCGACATCCGCGCCGCACTGGCCGAGACGCTGACGGGCTTTGTCGCCTTCCTGCAAACGCAGATGCGGGCCACCGCGCGGGCCGGGGAGACACCAGAAGATCGGGCGCGGCAGGCAACGGCGGCTTACGTGCGGCTCTTTGAAGACAACCGGGGACTGATGCGCTGTCTTGTGACCCGGATGGAAGCCTTCCCCGAGGCCAGCGCCGCGTTCGAGCGGCTTAACCGCGAATGGACTGAAACCGTCGTCGCGGCTTGGGCCAGGCGCAGTGACACCCTGCGCGACGAGCTACTGCGCCGCGCCCATGCGCTTGGCGGGATGGTCGATCAATATCTGATCATGCTGCATTTCGGATCCGACCCCGAGCTCGCCCGCATCAGCCAGGACCGCGCGGCCGTGGTCGAAACCCTTTCCCATATCTGGCAACAAGGAATGCGCGGATGAGCCTGATCGACGGGGCCGAATTCCAATCGGCAGAGGATTTGCTGCCCGCACAGCAGCAGGCGTGGATAGCACAGCGCGCCCATGTGACGGCGAACTCTGCCTTCTATAAGACGCTCTGGAACGGCGCGGCAGTGCCCGAGGACCTGCGCGACCTTCCCGCCCTGCCCCTGTCCGACAAGGCGGGGCTTCGACTGTCACAGGCCGCTCATCCACCATTTGGCGACTATCTTGCCGCTCCGCGCAGCCAGGCAAACCGTCTGCACAGGACCTCCGGCACCACAGGACAGGCAATGAACCTCGCCATGTCGGCGCGCGATTCTGAGATCACGGGCACCGTGGGCGGTCGCTGCCAATCCTCTGCCGGGCTGACGCCCGATCATACTGTTGTGCATTGCCTGAATTACCAGATGTGGATGGGCGGTGTGACCGATCACATGACGCTGGAGGCAACGGGCGCCTTGGTCGTGCCATTTGGCGTCGGGTCAACTGAGCTCTTGATCCGCACCATTCAGGAGGTCGGGATAAACGCGATTTCCTGCACGCCCTCCTACCCAGCCGTTCTTGAGCGGGTGCTGGAAGGCATGGGGATGAAACCCCGCGACCTCGACCTGAAACTGGGTCTTTTCGGGGGCGAACCGGGGCTGGATGACCCTGCCCTGCGTGACCGCATCCGAGAGACATGGGGGATGGAACCCAGGAACGCCAATTACGGCGTGTCCGACGTGTTTTCCAACTTCGCAGCGCAATGTGAGCATGACACGCGCCTGCATTACATGGCCGCTGATGTGCTGTGGCCGGAACTGATTGACCCGGAAACAGAAGCGCCCCTGCCCATTGCGACGGGCGTGGAGGGCGAACTGGTGCTGACCCATCTGGCGCGCGATTGTCAGCCGCTGGTTCGGTTCCGCACCGGCGATATCATTGCGATTGATGCGACCGATCCCTGCAAATGCGGGCGGCACGGCTTCCGCTTCCGGGTGGTGGGGCGCAGCGATGACATGGTGGTGGTGCGCGGGCTGAACCTCTTTCCTACCATGGTTGCGGCGGTGCTGACCGGGATGGATGCTTTGTCGGGCGACTACCGCATCGTACTGAACGCTCCGCCCCCCTATGACGCCCTGCCGATCACGGTGGAACTGGCGAAAGGACGCGATGCGACCGATGCCCTGCGCGCCGAGGTCGAAGCCGCCATGAAACGCAACCTTGGGGCCACCGCGCAGGTCACGCTGGTGCCGCATGGCACTTTTCCAGTGACCGAGGGCAAAACGAAACGCGTGCTGAGGGAGTATTGAAGTGACCGGTTTCACCTACGACACGGTGCGAAGCGATCTTGTAGAAGATGGAATCCGCCGCATTGCGCTCAACCGCCCCGACCGGCTGAACGCCATGAACCCATCCCTGATCCGCGACGTGACGCGGGCCTTTGACGATGCCAACGCCTGCCCCGAAACGCGGGCGATCATCTTCACCGGCGAGGGGCGCGCCTTCTGTGCGGGCGACGACCGGCAGGACCATACCCACCCCGAAAGCGAGGCCGAGGCGCGCGCCCTGGTGGATCTTATCCAGGCCGCCACGCGGGCGATCTGCCTTGGGCCGAAACCCGTGGTCGGAGCAATCAACGGATGGGCCGTGGGCGGTGGGTTCGAATGGGCGATCAACTGCGATTTCCCGATCTGGGGGGAAAGCGCCAAGGGTTTCTTCCCTGAGGTTTCGCTGAACCTTTTCGTAACGGGTGCGGTCACAACGCTATTGCCCAACCTTGTGGGCTTGAACAAGGCGCGTGAGATGCTGTTCTTCGGTGAACGCTACGGCGCGGCGGAACTGCACGAACTGGGGGTCGCCTGGCGCGTGGTGGCAGACCAGGCGCTGGCAGACGAGGCACTGGCCATGGCACGGAAACTGGCGGCGTTGCCGGTTCTGTCAACGCGGGCGATGAAACGTGTGCTCTACGCTGCTGCCGTGCCCGACCTGCACAGGGCGCTGGCCTTGGAAACCGAGGCGACGGTGGCAGGCTTTCTCGACCCTGAAACCACGCGATTGCTAAAGGAATTCTGAGCCGTCAGGTCAACACCACCCACAGCACCTGCACCGCCATCCAGATCACGATGAGTGACCCGATGGTATAGAACGTGGCCCGGATTTCATGGGATTTCGCGGTCGCGTAGGCCCAGAAATGCCCGGCCCTTGCGGCAACAAACCCGTAGAGCAACACCCACGCCAGACCCGGCGCGGGGTTGATCAGAACGAACGGCAATCCGGCCACCCAGAATGCCGGAATGTTTTCCAGATCGTTGCGGTGCATCCGGCGGGACCGATCGACATAATCGTCGTGCTCCAGTTGCGACGGGTCAGGCGCGAGGTTCAGCAGGCCCTTTGCAGCGTCCTCGGGGCTCGCCAACCCCCGGCCCGTGGTCTGGAACCGCCAGACCGTCATCCAGCCCTGCCCCATCACCTTGAGCACCGTCACCGCCACCGCAACGACGTAGGCGGTGAAGACCGGGTTATCCCACGTAAGAAGGTCCAGAATGTCTGTCATGATCGTTCCCCTTCCAGTCCCGACTTGACGCGGGGCGTTCGGGGTCACAGTCTACCTACCATTGGTAAGTAAACAATAGGCTTTGGAATGGCAGGCGCAAAGACCAGAGACTTGATCCTCGATATTGCCCGCGACTTGCTGACCGGTGGCGGTCTTGGCGCGGTGTCCTTCGGAAGTATCGCAGCGCGGCTTGGGCGATCAAAACAGGCGGTGCTGTACTGGTATCCGACCAAGGCGGACCTGCTGGCGGCGCTGTTTCTGCCGTGGTTGGAGGAGGAGGCAGCGCTGACCGAAAACGCGGTACGGAATGCCCCCGATCCGGAAGAGGCCATTGCCCGGTTCGTGCGGGCCATAGCGGCGTTTCACCTGTCCGACCTGACCCGGTTTCGCGCAATGTACGTGCTGCCGCAAACCCTGACACGCGGCGCGGGCGACCCGCGGGACTCTCAGGTTCTCGATAGGGTGCACAAGATCACGGATCGGCTCTATGCAGCGCTGGCGGCACAACTTGGCCCCGACCCCGTTGCCGCCCGCCAACAGGCTCTTGCCCTGCACTCTGCCGTTCTTGGCCTGTCGCTGATGGCGGGGTTGGCCGAGGGGCTGGACGATCCGCTGAAGCACGGGAATCAGGCGATGATCGAGGCATTGGTGGCCCGATTGACCCCGTAACGACAGCCCCACTGAAAGATCAGTGGCGCCCGCAGATCCTACCCACCCGCTTGCCGCGCATAGTCATCAGCGTCGAACCAGCCACGAGAGGCCGCGACTTTCAGATCCTCGGTCAGCTCCCATTCCTCCCAGCCACGGATGTGAAGCGGGTTTCCGGTTCCCGCGTCGTGGCCTGTGAAGCTCCAGACAAAGATCGCGTGCGTGCCGGACACCCGCAGGTCATCACAGGTCAGCGTCAGGTCTGGCACATCAGCGTAAAAGCCCGCCGCCATATCCTGCACGCGGGCACGGCCGGTCCAGGGATCTCTCCGATTGATGATGATTTCGCCATCTTCCGCGTAGAACGACGCCACGGCCTCGGCCGATTTCGAGTTCCAGGCGGCTGTGTAACGGTTTGCCATCTCGGCCACGGCTTTTGGATCAATCATCATAGCGCCTTCCGTTTTCCAAGCATTCGCCTGATGGTTGCATGCTTAAGCGTACCTGTCCAACACTGCCTGCAAAAGAAAAACCCCGCCGGATGTGCTCCGGCGGGGCTTGCCCTGGCATGACACAGGGGCTTTCGCTTATTTGTCGATCGGCAGCGCCACGAAACGCGGGGTGCCGTCGCGGCGGATCAGAAGCAGGATCGAGTTCTGCCCCGCTTCTTCGGCCGCATCCACACGCGCCTGGAAGCTTTCCACGTCCGACACGGGCTGCTGCCCCACTTCGGTGATCACGTCACCGGCCTCCAGCCCGCGCTCGGCGGCCTCTGAGTCGGGGTCCACCGCTTCCACCAACAGACCGTCCTGAACGCCATTGGCCTCGCGAGCCTCATCGGTCAGGGGGGCCAGTGTCAGCCCGAGGATTTCGGAGGACGGCATAACCTCGGCACCCGGGACCTCATCGGGGAAGGCTTCGCCCTCGGCGGTTTCGCGGCGGCCAAGCGTTACAAGCAGGGTCTGCGTCGCGCCATCGCGGTAGACCACCACGCGCACCGTTTCGCCCACACCAGAAGCGCCGACCACTCGGACCAGTTCGCGGGTGTCATCAACCTCGATTCCGTCGAATGTGGTGATCACGTCGCCCACTTCCATGCCAGCCACGCGCGCGGGGCCTTCTGGAACATCCGTGACCAGGGCGCCGGTTACAACATCAAGGCCAAGACCCTCTGCGATTTCAGCGGTTACATCCTGAATCCGGACACCAAGCCAGCCGCGGCGGGTTTCGCCGAATTCCTGCAACTGATTCACGACCCCGGCGACGACATTGGAAGCCATCGAGAAGCCGATGCCAATCGAACCGCCATTGGGGCTCAGGATTGCTGTGTTCACGCCCACAACTTCGCCAGCCATGTTGAACAGCGGACCGCCCGAGTTGCCCCGGTTGATCGCGGCATCGGTCTGGATGAAGTCATCATAGGTGCCAGAGAGCGCCCGTTCGCGGGCCGAAACGATGCCCACAGAAACCGAGAAGCCCTGGCCGAGCGGGTTGCCCACGGCCATAACCCAGTCGCCAACACGCATGACGTCGCTGTCACCGAACGGAACAAAGGCCAGCGCACTTTCAGGTTCCACCTTCAGCACCGCGATATCGGTGTTGGGGTCGGTGCCGATGACGGTCGCTGGCAGTTCGCTACCATCACGGAATTCCACCATGATTTCATCCGCGCCCTCAATCACGTGGTTATTCGTGACGATGAAGCCATCCTCGGAGATCACGAAGCCCGATCCAAGTGCATTGGGCCGGCGCGGGGCCGGGCCATTGGGGCCACCCGGCTGCTGACGGTCGAGGAAGTCATTAAAGAAATCCTCCAGCGGTGAGCCGGGCGGCACTTGCGGGCCAGGGCCGGTGCCCGAGGCGACGAGGCTGGTGGTGGTGATGTTGACAACCGCGTCACCAACTTCGTCCACCAGATCGGCAAAGCTGGACGGTCCCGCAACCTGGGCACGGCCCGGCATCGCGGTAGATGCTATGGCGGCAAGCGCCATGGAAATGATCAATAGAAGGGTCGTCATGGGAAGGGCCGATGTTCGGCTGCGCGGCATTGCCAGCGCGACGGCCCGGCGGTCTGTGGTTTGCATGGTCACTCTCGATATCCTCCGGTCAAACCAGTTTAGGCTGTCCCTGCCCTCTGATGACAGAAGATATTTGCCTGAAGCGGGAGTCAATCAACCAATGCCGTTGCGATTTCAGTCAAATAGGCGTGATCACGCGCAAATAGTGCGCGTCTTGGCGATCTATGCACCCTGAGATTCCGCAAAAGCCGATGCATTGGGCGTCCAATCTGATTTTTGGGATCAATCAAACGCCCGCGCGACGGGCGCTGCGATGCCAAGGCCCCGATTGCCTTCAATGGTCGGAACCTAGGCGCGCCCCAGGCGGGCAGTTCCCAAAACGCTGAGAAGGACCATCACGGCAGCTGTGGCCAGGCAAAGGGGAAGACCGCCAAGCTGGTAGCTGGCACCGGACAGCACCGTTCCGATCAAGCGGCCCGCAGCGTTCGACATATAGTAGAACCCCACATCCAGAGTGACCCTGTCGTCAGTAGTGAAGGCGAGGATCAGATAGGAATGGAGCGCGGAATTCACCGCAAAGATAGCGCCGAAGATCAGCAGGCCGGTAATCAGGATGACCGTCAGCCACGGGGCCGGAGCCCCAGAGAGCGCCGTAAGAGCCGCAAGGATCACGGGAACGGCGACCAGCGCCAGGGCCCAGGTCCGGGCGTCACGGATGATCTGATCGGCGGGGCGATGCGCAGCCTTCAGAAGCTTGGGCGCCCAGGCCTGAACCCCGCCATAAAGGATGATCCAGACCGCCATGAAGCTGCCGATCAGGAAAAAGGCCGTGCGGTTGCCGGACTCGCTGCCATCCGACAGGACCGCGTAGAAGTAGATCGGGATGCCAACAACGAACCACACGTCGCGTGCGCCAAACAGAAAGAGACGCGCAAAGCTCAGCCAGTTTACGTCGGGATTTTTTGAAAAGACCTCTTTAAACTTGGCATCCTTGCGGCCCGTTGGCAGCCCGGCGGGCATCTTAAATATGATGACCAGAAGGATCAGGGCCAAAAGGGCCGCCATCCCCGTTACCGACGCGGTGAAGCCCACCACCCCCAACAGCACTGCCCCCAGGAAAAAGCCCAACCCCTTGACGGCATTCTTAGATCCCGTCAACAGCGCCACCCAACGGAACAGCCCCGCGCCCTCTTTCGGGGCCAGCAGTTTTACCGCCGATTTGGACGACATCTTGGCCAGATCCTTGGCCACGCCAGAGACACCCTGTACTGCCATCACGAAGGCAACAGAGGCCGCCACGGACCAGGCGGGGTCAAGCTGTGTCAACGCCAGAAGCGCTGCGACCTGCAAGGTCAGGCCCGCATATAGCGTCGAGGTCAGGCCAAACCGCGCAGCGATCCAGCCGGCGCTGAGATTCGTCACCACGCCCGCGATTTCATAGAGCACGAAGAGATAAGCCAGCTGCACCGGTGAAAAGCCGAGCCCGTGGAAATGCAGCAACACCAGCATCCGCAGCGCCCCGTCGGTCAGCATGAAGGCCCAATAGGCCGCCGTCACCGCGACATAAGCGGCGAGGCCACTGGGTTGCGTCACAGCGAGGCCCCCACCATCAGTGCCACATCTGCCAGGCGATGCGCGTAGCCCCATTCATTGTCATACCAGGCATAGATTTTCAGCTGCGTGCCGTTCACCACCATGGTGGATGGCGCATCAACGATCGAGGAACGGGGGTCGTTGGTGTAGTCGGTGCTGACGAGAGGGCGGGTTTCATAGCCGAGAATGCCCGCCAGCTCGCCATTGGCGGCGGCCTCGAAGGCGGCGTTGACCTCCTCCACCGTCACGGCGCGCTCCAGCTCGAACACCATGTCGGTCAGCGAGGCATTCAGCAGCGGCACCCGCACAGCGTGGCCGTTCAGCTTGCCGGTGAGCTCCGGGTAAATGAGCGTGATCGCGGTGGCGCTGCCCGTGGTGGTGGGGATCAGCGAATTCAGCGCCGACCGGGCGCGGCGCAGGTCTTTCGCCGGGCGGTCGACGATGGTCTGCGTGTTGGTCACATCGTGGATCGTGGTGATCGATCCGTGCTTGATGCCAAACTGCTCATGCACGACCTTCACGACCGGGGCGATACAGTTTGTGGTGCAACTGGCAGCGGTGACGATACTGTGTACGTCGGGGTCGTAATCGTGGGTGTTGACGCCATAGACGATATTGGCCGTGGGGCCATCCTTGACCGGGGCCGACACGACGGCTTTCTTCACGCCAGCGGCGAAATAGGGGGCAAGCTTGGCCTCCGTCTTGAATACACCTGTGCAATCGATCACCACATCAACGCCATCAAGGGGCAGGTTTTCGAGGCTGCGTTCGTTATGAACCGGCAGGCGGGTGCCGTCGATCGTGATGCTGCTTTTGTCGTGGCTGAAGGCAGCTGGCCAGCGGCCATGCACGGTGTCGAACTCCAGCAGATGCGCGTGCATTTCGGGATCGCCCACGGCGTCATTGATCCAGGCGATATCAGCGCCGCGTTCCAGCAGCGGGCGCAGGGCAAGCTTGCCCATCCGGCCAAGGCCGTTGAGTGCATAGGTGGTCATATGTCGGATTCCTTGGTCGCGGCGATGCGGTCGATCTCGGCCTGAAGCGATATGCGGTCGAGGCTGTGCAGTGGCAGGGCGGTGAAGGCGGCAATGCGGTTCCGCAAAGCGCCATAGGTTTGCTGAAAGGCAAGTGTCTTTTCAGCGTCGGTGCCAGTGGCTTTCACAGGGTCAGGCAGACCCCAATGGGCGCTGATCGGCTGACCTTCCCAAGGCGGGCACTCTTCGTTTGCGGCAAGATCGCAGACGGTGAAGACGAAATCGAACGAGGGCGCGTCGGGCCCCTGAAACTCCGCCACATTCTTGGCCCGCAGGGCGGACACGTCATGACCCTTCTGGCGCAGCATCCGGACTGCGATCGGGTTTAGTTCCGAATAGGGTTTCGTGCCGGCGGACTGCACGGCAAACCGGCCCTCGCCTAGGTCGCGCAGCAGGGTTTCGGCGATGATCGACCGGGCGGAATTGCCGGTGCAGATGAACAGAACGCTATAGGTCTTGTCGGGCATGGCCCCGGTTCCTTCACTGGTAAGGGTCAGCGCCGGTGGGCAGATATCGGGCCGCCCCCGGCAGCAATCGTTGAACAAGAAATCAACCAACCCTTGCGCGGCTGTCACATTTGCGCGGTAAAGCAGCGAAGTGCCCTGACGCGCCTGCGCAATCAACCCGGCCTCACGCAATGCGGCCAGATTGGCCGACGCGGTGGACGCCTTCTGGCCCAGCGCAGAGGCGATCTCGCCCGCTGGAACGGCGTCGGGATAGCGGCGCATCAACAACCGGAAGATGGCGTTGCGCCCTTCATGCGAGAGGGTTGAAAGTTGGGTGAGGCATTCAATTTCCATATTTCACGAAATACAGAAATATTGGATGCAGGCAACCCCCACCGGCTCCTAACAGACCTGTTTTACAGAAGTTTCACAATCGGGAGCGGCTCGTCTGGAGATAAATACTTTAAGCTTGAAATAAATCTCCGCCCTGCTAGCGTGACTGAAGTAGCTGAGTCTTTCGATCCATCCGAAAGGGGTTTCCCGAATGAAGATCATCTGTCTTGGTGGCGGTCCGGCGGGGCTTTACTTCGCGATCAGCATGAAGCTGCGCGACCCCTCGCATGACGTGACGGTGGTGGAACGCAACCGCGCCAATGATACCTTCGGCTGGGGCGTGGTGCTGTCGGACGACGCGCTGAGCCGGATGGAAACCAACGACCCCAAGTCGACGCAGGCGATCCGCGATCACTTCGCTTATTGGGACGATATCGCCGTTGTTCATGACGGGGTGCGCACCGTGTCGGGCGGCCATGGCTTTGCCGGGATCGGACGCAAGCAAATGCTGATCCTCCTGCAGGAGCGCGCCCGCGAACTGGGCGTTAACCTGCAATTCGAAACCGAGTTCGGCAGCGCCGAGGACTATCGCCGTGACTATGACGTGGTCGTTGCCACCGACGGGATCAATTCCCGTATCCGCAACGAATACGCCGATGTTTTCCAACCCGATATCGACACGCGGCTGTGCAAGTTCGTCTGGCTCGGCACACACCAGAAATTCGACGACG
The DNA here is from genome assembly GCF_050896395.1 of Nioella aestuarii. Classification (NCBI taxonomy): domain Bacteria; kingdom Pseudomonadati; phylum Pseudomonadota; class Alphaproteobacteria; order Rhodobacterales; family Paracoccaceae; genus Nioella; species Nioella aestuarii. The sequence continues at coordinate 45,871 of NZ_JBPBBA010000021.1, forward strand.
CCTTTACCTTCATCTTCGAGAAGACGGAGCACGGCTGGATGTGGGCGCATGTCTACCAGTTCGACGACCAGACAGCGACCTTCATCGTGGAATGCCTGCCCGAAACCTGGGACGCCTGGGGCTTCGAGGATATGTCCAAGGAAGAAACCGTCGAAACCTGCCGCAAGGTTTTTGAACGGCGCCTGGACGGACATGCGCTGAAGTCGAACGCGGCGCATCTGCGTGGGTCTGCCGTCTGGATGCAGTTCCCCCGTGTGATCTGCGAAAAATGGTACAACGGCAACGTGGTACTGATGGGCGACGCCGCCGCGACCGGGCATTTTTCCATCGGGTCGGGATCAAGGCTGGCCTTTGACAGCGCCATCGCATTGGCCGAATACCTGCATTCTGAACCAACGATGGAAGAGGCCTTCGAACGCTACCAAGAGGAACGCCGCGTCGAGGTGCTGCGCCTGCAATCGGCGGCGCGCAACTCGCTGGAATGGTTCGAGGAGGTAGAGCGGTATCTCGATCAGGACCCGGTGCAATTCAACTACAACCTGCTGACGCGGTCGCAGCGGATTTCCCATGAAAACCTGCGCCTGCGCGATCCCAAATGGCTGGAAAGCGCCGAACGCTGGTTCATGACCCAGGCCGGGTTGCCCGAGGATGCCCCGCATCGCACGCCGATGTTCACCCCCTTCCGTCTGCGGAACATGGAGCTGAAAAACCGCGTCGTGGTCTCGCCCATGGCGCAATACAAGGCCGTGGATGGCAACCCAACCGACTGGCATTTCGTCCACTACGCCGAACGCGCAAAGGGCGGCGCAGGGCTGGTTTATACGGAAATGACCTGCGTTTCGCCCGAGGGCCGGATCACGCCGGGTTGCCCGGGGCTCTATGCGCCGGAACATGAAGCCCAGTGGCGGCGACTGGTGGAATTCGTTCATGCAGAAACGCCCGCCAAGCTGTGCTGCCAGATCGGCCACGCCGGGCGCAAGGCGTCGACCCAATTGGGCTGGGAAGAGGGCGATGCGCCTCTGAAAGACGGCAACTGGGAGATCATCGCCCCTTCGCCGCTGCCGTGGTCCGACGCCAACGCGATTCCGCGCGAGATGACGCGTGCGAATATGGATGCGGTAACAGCCCAGTTCGTGTCGTCGGTCCAGATGGCGGACCGCGCGGGTTTCGACATGATCGAACTGCACGCAGCCCACGGCTACCTTATCTCGTCTTTCATCTCGCCCATGTCGAACAAGCGGGTGGATGAGTATGGCGGGTCACTGGAAAACCGGATGCGCTATCCGTTGGAGGTGTTCCGTGCAATGCGTTCGGCGTGGCCCGCTGAAAAGCCCATGTCAGTCCGGATTTCCGCCAATGACTGGGTGGGCAATGCCGGCGTGACCCCGGAGGAAGCAGTCGAAATCGCCCGGATGTTCCATCAGGCGGGGGCCGACATCATCGACGTGTCCGCCGGGCAGACCAGCACCGACGCGCAGCCCATCTACGGCCGCATGTTCCAGACACCGTTTTCGAACCGCATCCGCAATGAGCTGAACATGCCGACCATGGCCGTGGGCAATATCTTTGAAACCGACCATGCGAACTCTATCCTGATGGCGGGCCGTGCGGATCTTGTCTGCCTCGCCCGTCCGCATCTGGCCGATCCCTATTGGACGCTCCACGCGGGCGTGGAACTTGGTGACACAAGCACCGACTGGCCCCTGCCCTACCTTGCCGGGCGCGATCAGGCTTACCGCTTGCAGGAGAAGAAAGCGCAGGAGGAGATCCGGGCATGAGCCTTGCGGGCAAACGTGTTCTGATCACAGGCGGCGGGACCGGCGTGGGTGCCGATCTGGCAGCAGGCTATGCGCAGGCCGGGGCAGAGGTTGTGATCGCCGGACGGCGCGAGGGCCCCCTGGCGGCAGTTGCTGGAGGAAACATTCGGGCCGTGGTGGCGGATGTGACGGATGAGGCGTCCGTCAAGGCGATGTTCGACGCGGCGGGCCCATGCGATATCGTTATCGCGAATGCGGGCGCGGCCAGTTCCGCGCCGCTGAAGCACACCAGCCTGACCGACTGGGACGCGATGCTGACGGTCAATCTGACCGGCGTTTTCCTGACCTTCCGCGAGGGGTTAACCCGCATGAACGGATGGGGACGGTTGATTGCCGTGGCCTCGACGGCCGGTCTTAAAGGGTATCGCTATGTGGCCCCCTATGCGGCGGCCAAGCACGGGGTTGTCGGGCTGGTGCGGTCTCTGGCGCTGGAGGTGGCGAAGGGGCCGGTGACGGCCAACGCGCTCTGCCCCGGTTTCCTCGATACAGAGATGACGGACCGATCGATTGCCAATATTCGCGAAAAGACCGGGATGACTGACGAAGACGCGCGCAAGGCGCTGGTGGCCTCGAACCCGCAGAAACGGCTGATCCAGCCTGCCGAAGTGACCGCTGCCGCGCTGTGGCTGTCGGGTCCGGGGTCCGAGGGCATCAACGGGCAGGCGATTGCCATCGCAGGGGGCGAGGTCTGATGCGAGACACCGATCTGTCAGCCCGGCGTCTGCGCACCTGGATCAGGTTGCTACGCCTGACACGCGCCACCGAGAACCACCTGCGCGAATATCTGCGGGTGAACCATGACACCACCCTGCCCCGCTTTGACGTGATGGCGGCGCTGCATCGTGTCAGCGGCCCGATGAAGATGAGCGATCTGAGCCGGCAGTTGCTGGTTTCAAATGGCAACGCCACGGCAGTGGTTGAACGGCTGGAAAAAGAAGACCTGGCCCGGCGCGCGCCCTCTGACGGGGATCGGCGCGTGGTGCTGGTGGAACTGACAGACAAGGGCCGCGCTGTGTTCGAGGAACAAGCCAAGGACCACCGGACCGAGGTCGACCGGCTGTTCGCAATGCTGGGACATGAAGAACTGGATGCTCTGCGGGATATCCTGCACCGCGTGGAGGAGGCAAGCGATGGCCAAAATGGCTGATCTGAAACCGATGCATTTTGACTGGCAGGTGCGCGAGCGCGTGGCGCGCGTTCGGCTCAATCGCCCCGACCGCAAGAACCCGCTGACCTTCGACAGCTACGCCGAGCTGCGCGACACCTTCCGGGCGCTGGTCTATGCCGATGATGTGGACGTGGTGGTCTTCGCCTCGAACGAGGGTAATTTCTGCTCCGGTGGGGATGTGCATGACATCATCGGGCCGCTGACCAAGATGAACATGAAGGAGCTTCTGGCCTTTACGCGGATGACCGGCGATCTGGTCAAGGCCATGATCGGCTGCGGCAAGCCCATCATCTCGGCGGTGGATGGCGTGGCCGTGGGCGCTGGCGCGATCATCACCATGGCCTCCGATATGCGGCTGGCGACGCCAGAGGCGAAATGCGCCTTCCTCTTTACCCGCGTGGGGCTGGCCGGTTGCGACATGGGGGCCTGCGCGATGCTGCCCCGGATTATCGGCCAGGGCCGCGCGGCGGAACTGCTTTACACGGGCCGCACGATGCGGGCCGAGGACGGGCTGGCCTGGGGCTATTGGAACGCGCTGCATCCCGCGGATCAGCTGGAGGACAAGGCGATGGAGCTGGCCGAGCGGCTGGCGGCGGGGCCGGTCTTTGCCCATGGTATCACAAAGACGCAGCTCAACCAGGAATGGAACATGGGGCTCGACCAGGCGATCGAGGCCGAGGCGCAGGCGCAGGCCATCTGTATGCAGACAGCGGATTTCGAACGCGCCTATCGGGCGTTTGTGGCGAAAGACAAACCGGTGTTCAGGGGGGATTGATGGCGGATCGCAGCTTTCTCGACTGGCCGTTTTTTGATGCCCGGCACAAGGACTGGGCCGAGGGGCTGGATGCCTGGGCGGCGGAGGCCGTGGCCTCGCTCGATCACGGTGACACCGACACCACCTGCCGGGGTCTGGTGAAGGCGCTTGGCGAAGCCGGTTGGCTGCAACCGACCGCCGCCGGAGCCGGCGAAAAGTTCGACGTGCGCACCCTGTGCCTGAGCCGAGAGACCCTGGCGCGCCATGACGGGTTGGCCGATTTCGCCTTTGCGATGCAAGGGCTTGGGACCGGGGCGGTCTCGCTCTTTGGCACGGACGCGCAGAAAGCCGAGTGGCTGCCGCTGACGTGCACGGGTCAAGCGATTGCAGGCTTTGCGCTGACAGAACCCCAATCCGGGTCCGACGTGGCGAATTCCACCATGACGGCGGTAGAAGACGGTGACAGCTTCGTTCTGAACGGTGAGAAGACGTGGATCTCCAACGGCGGAATTGCCGATGTCTACACGGTCTTCGCCCGAACCGGCGAGGCCCCCGGCGCGCGGGGTCTGTCGGCCTTCGTGGTCCCCGCCGGCACGCCCGGATTGGAGATTGTTGAACGATTGGAAACAATCGCCCCCCATCCGCTGGCGCGCCTGCGCTTCAGTGATTGCCGCATCCCAAAGGCCGCCCTTATTGGTGGGCGTGGCGAGGGCTTCAAGATCGCCATGTCGGTGCTGGATGTCTTCCGCTCGACCGTCGCCGCCGCTGCCTTGGGCTTTGCCCGACGAGCGTTGGATGAGGCGCTGACGCGGGTCAGCACCCGCCATGTGCAGGGCGCGGCACTGTTCGAATTGCAGATGGTTCAGGGCCATATCGCGGATATGGCGGTCGATGTGGATGCCAGTGCGCTGCTTGTTTACCGCGCGGCCTGGGCCAAGGATTCCGGGGCGGCACGGATCACGCGAGAGGCGGCGATGGCCAAGCTCTTCTCTACCGACCAGGCACAGAAGGTCATTGACCGCGCGCTGCAACTGCATGGTGGAGACGGTGTGAAATCCGGCGAAACCGTCGAAAAGCTCTACCGCGAAATCCGGGCGCTTCGGATCTACGAAGGCGCCTCGGACGTTCAGAAAGTCATCATCGCCCGCCAGGCCATGGCGGCGCATACGGGAGGCTGACATGCTCGGACCGACGGCCCATACAGACACGTTTTCCCGCGAGGGCTTGCCACCCGCTGACCAGTGGCCGGATTTCCTGCTGGACGGGTTCGAGTACCCAGACCACCTGAACGCCGGGTGGGAACTTACGGACTCCATGGTCGAACAAGGATTTGGCGACCATACCGCGCTGATCGGGAACGGGCGCAGACGCACCTACAAGGAGCTGACCGACTGGACCAACCGCCTCGCCCATGTGCTGGTGGAGGATCTGGGCGTAAAACCCGGCAACCGGGTGCTGATCCGCTCCGCCAACAACCCGGCCATGGTGGCGGCATGGCTGGCGGCGACCAAGGCGGGCGCGGTCGTTGTCAACACCATGCCGATGCTGCGCGCGGGCGAACTGACCAAGATCGTCGACAAGGCCGAGGTCCAATTCGCGCTGTGCGACACGCGGCTGATGGAAGACATGATCGCCTGCGCCAAGACGAGCAAATTCCTGAAATCAGTCGTGGGCTTCGACGGCACCGCCAATCACGACGCCGAGCTTGACCGGCTGGCCCTGACCAAGCCGGTGAAGTTTGATAGCGTCCAGACCGGTCGGGACGATGTGGCTTTGCTAGGCTTTACCTCCGGCAGCACGGGCGAGCCCAAGGCCACCATGCATTTCCACCGCGACCTGATGATCATCGCGGACGGTTACGCGAAAGAGGTGTTGCAGGTGACGCCCGAGGATGTGTTCGTCGGCTCCCCCCCGCTGGCCTTCACATTCGGGCTTGGCGGGCTGGCCATCTTCCCGCTGCGCTTCGGGGCGGCGGCGACGTTGCTGGAAAACGCCTCGCCACCCAACATGATCGAGATCATCCAACAGTTCAAAGCGACCGTCTGCTTCACTGCCCCAACGGCCTATCGTGTCATGCTGCGGGCGATGGATGAGGGGGCGGACCTGTCCAGCCTCAGGGCCGCCGTCTCAGCGGGTGAAACGCTGCCCTCACCAGTCTATGACGAATGGATGCAAAAGACCGGCAAGCCGATGCTAGACGGGATCGGCGCGACCGAGATGCTGCATATATTCGTCACCAACCGCTTCGACGATCACCGCCCGGCCTGCACGGGCCGCCCCGTGACCGGCTATCAGGCGAAGGTGGTCGATGATGACATGAACGAGGTGCCGCATGGCGAAATCGGGCGGCTTGCCGTGCGCGGGCCGACCGGGTGCCGCTATTTGAACGATCCGCGCCAAACCACTTACGTGCGGGACGGCTGGAACATCACCGGCGACAGTTTCACCATGGATGAAGACGGCTATCTGCATTTCGCGGCAAGGAATGACGACATGATCGTGTCGGCGGGATACAACATCGCCGGGCCAGAGGTGGAGGCGGCACTGCTGTCCCATGCCGCCGTGGCCGAATGCGCCGTGGTGGGTGCACCAGACGAGGCGCGGGGCCATATCGTTGAGGCGCATGTGGTTCTTGCACAGGGGCATGAGGGCAATGCAGCGTTGATCGAACTGCTGCAAACCCACGTTAAAAGCACGATCGCCCCCTATAAATATCCGCGCCGGATAAAGTTCATCGACGCACTGCCAAAGACGCCAACAGGCAAGATCCTGCGCTACAAGTTGCGTGAGGAGGGTTGAGGATGCAGACCGTATTCGTCCAGATCCGCTGCCGCCCCGGCACCACCTATGACGTGGCCTTCGCCATCGTGCTGAAGGAAATCCACGCGGAACTCTATTCCACCAGCGGGGAATATGATCTTCTGGTCAAGCTCATCATTCCGAAGGAGGACGACATCGGCCGCTATATCAACGACCATTTCCGCGACGTAGACGGGATTGAGCGGACATTGACGACGCTGACCTTCAAGGCATTCTAAAAGAACAAACAACAGGGAGAGTTACCATGAAACTCAAAACACTTGCAGTGGCGGGCCTGATGGCCAGCACATCCACAATGGCGCTGGCTGACGGTGTCAGCATCGGCATGATCACCACGCTTTCGGGCGGCGGTGCCGGGCTTGGCATCGACGTGCGCGACGGCTTCATGCTGGCGATTGAACAGTCGGGCCGCGACGATATCGAGATGATCATCGAAGATGACGAACGCGCGCCGGACCGGGCCGTGCAACTGGCTGACCGCATGATCCAGTCCGATAACGTGGACATCATGACCGGTATCATCTGGTCGAACCTCGCAATGGCAGTGATCCCGTCTGCCACCGCGCAGGGCGTCTTCTACCTGTCACCCAATGCGGGCCCCTCGCAGCTGGCCGGTGCGGGCTGCCACGAGAACTATTTCAACGTCGCATGGCAGAACGACAACCTGCATGAAGCGGCGGGCGCCTATGCCAACACTGCAGGCTATGGCAACAGCTTCATCCTTGCGCCGAACTATCCGGCGGGCCGCGATGCGCTGACCGGCTATCAGCGGATGTTCGAGGGCGATGTGGCTGAAGAGGTCTATACCCAACTGGGCCAGACCGACTATGCCGCCGAGATCAGCCAGATCCGCAACTCGGGCGCGGACAGCGTCTATTTCTTCCTGCCCGGCGGCATGGGCATCGCCTTTGTTCGTCAATATGCGGAATCGGGCGTGGATATTCCTCTGATCGGCCCGGCCTTCAGCTTTGACCAGGGCATTCTGGGCGCCGTGGGCGAAGCCGCGCTTGGCGTGCATAACACCTCTCAGTGGAGCCACGATCTGGACAATGCCGCGAACGTAGCCTTCGTGGAATCGTTCCAGGCCGAATATGGCCGCCTGCCCTCGCTCTATGCGTCGCAGGGGTTCGACACAGCGAACCTGATCCTCTCGGCGATGGAGGTCGCGCATCCCGATGATGCCGATGCCTTCCGCGCCGCGCTGGAGGCCGCAAATTTCGACAGCACCCGTGGCGATTTCGAGTTCGGTCCGAACCATCACCCGATCCAGGATATCTATGTCCGCGAAGTGGTGATGCAGGGTGACGTTCTGACAAACGTGATCGTCGGCACCGCGCTGGAAGATCACGGCGACGCCTACGCGGACCAGTGCCAGATGTAATGGCCTGACCGGCCGGGCCTTCATTCCTGTAAGGCCCGGCCAACAAAAGGATTTCCAATGTCGGCAGCTCTACTGGTCGAGCAGCTTCTGAACGGGCTGCAATTCGGCGTGATGCTTTTTCTGATGGCAGCGGGCCTGACCCTGATTTTCGGGGTCATGGGCCTGATCAATCTCGCCCATGGCTCGCTCTACATGATCGGGGCCTTCGCGGCGGCGGGTGTCGCGGGCTGGACTGGTTCGTTCTGGCTTGCGCTGGTGGGCGCGTTGATGGCGGCAGCGATCATCGGTGCTCTGGTGGAAATGGTGGTTATCCGAAGGCTTTATGACCGAGATCACCTCGATCAGGTGCTGGCCACATTCGCGCTGATCCTGATCTTCTCAGAGGGCACACGGTTTCTGTTCGGCTCGCTGCCGCTTTACCTCGATACGCCCGACCTGCTGTCGGGGCCGACCATGCTGCCGGGCGGGATCGAGTATTCAAAATACCGTCTGTTCATCATCGCCGTGGGGCTGGCCGTTGGCGCGGGGCTGTTCTGGCTGATCGCGCGCACCCGGATCGGCATCCAGATCCGCGCAGGCGAAGCGGACCGCGAAATGATCGCCGCGCTTGGCGTCGATATCCGCAAGCTCTACACGATGGTCTTCGCGCTTGGCGCGGCACTGGCCGGGCTGGCTGGCGCGATGATCGGGCCCATTCAATCGGTCGAGGTCGGCATGGGCGAACCGGTGCTGATCCTGGCCTTCGTGGTGATCGTGATCGGCGGCATCGGATCCATCAAGGGGGCCTTCATCGGCGCGCTTCTGGTCGGGCTGACGGATACGCTCGGCCGGATCATGCTGCCGCAGCTTTTCGGCATGTTCATGGATGCCAGCAGCGCCACGACAGTTGGGGCATCGCTCGCGTCGATGTCGATCTACATTCTGATGGCGGGCATATTGCTGTTCAAACCCTCTGGCCTGTTCGGAGGGCAATCCTGATGCGGCGCGAAACGATCCTGAACATCGCCATTCCCGGCATCCTTCTGGCTACCGCGCTGATCGCATGGGCCATGGGCGAAACCTATATCATAACGCTGGCCACCCGGGTCGCGATCTTGGCCCTGGCGGCAGTGGGTCTCAACATCGCGCTCGGGCTTGGTGGGCTGGTCAGCCTGGGCCATGCTGCGTTTTTTGGTGTCGGCGGCTATGCCATGGGTATCCTCGCCTTCCACGCACAGAACTACATGCCCATCTGGGGAGCGATCGAGGGCACCAAGTCGATGCCGGTGATCTGGCTTGTTGCGGTGATCGCGTCGGCCCTGACGGCTCTGGTCATCGGGGCGATGTCGTTACGCACATCGGGCGTCTATTTCATCATGATCACGCTGGCCTTTGGACAGATGCTGTTCTACTTCGCGATTTCCTGGCCCACCTATGGCGGCGAGGACGGCATGTCGATCTACCTGCGAAACGATTTTCCGGGTGTGAACACGCTGGTGCCGCTCAACTTCTTCCTGATCTGTTTCACGATCCTGGCCGTGGTTATGGTGCTGGCCGATCGGCTGGGGAAATCGGCCTTCGGGCTTGCGTTGCAGGCCACGCGGCAGAACGTTGCGCGGGTCGAGGCCGTGGGGCTGGCGCCTTACAGGCTGCGACTGGTGGCCTTCACCATTTCCGGCGCGATCACTGGGCTTGCTGGCGCGCTGTTTGCTGATCTCAACCGGTTCGTCAGCCCTTCGATGCTTAGTTGGCACATGTCCGGGGAAATCATGATCCTGATCATCCTGGGCGGTATCGCGCGGCTGTCCGGCCCTGTGGCCGGGGCGATGTTATTCATCGCGCTGGAATATTTCCTCGAAGACCTGAGCCACTATTGGCACGTCTATCTTGGTGCGATCCTGCTTGGCGTGGTCCTGTTCGCGCGTGGCGGTGTCATCGGCCTGATTGCCGGACGGGAGGTGGCCCATGACTGAGGCGTTGCTGCAAACCCGCGCGATCTGCAAAAGCTTTGGCGCGCTTGAGGCATCAAAAGATGTGTCACTGGACCTGAAACCCGGTGAGATCCATGCGCTGATCGGCCCGAACGGTGCAGGAAAATCGACGCTGATCGCACAGATCTCCGGCGCGCTTCGCCCCGATAGCGGGCAGGTGTTCTTTGACGGGCAGGACGTGACGGCCCTGTCCACCACCGCCCGTGCCAGGTTGGGTCTGGGCCGGACCTTCCAGATTTCCGCCCTGCCTATGGAATTCACCGTCCTGCAAAATGCTGTTCTGGGGGCACTCGGCCAACGTGGCCGCGCCTTCCGTTTCTTCGGAAATGTGATGCGCGACAAGACGCTTCTCGCGCAGGCCGAGGATGCCCTGGAACAGGTTGGGCTGGCCGAGTTCCGCAATTTTGTAACGGCTGAACTTTCCCACGGACAGCGCCGTCAGTTGGAGGTCGCGGTGGCCCTGACGCTGCAACCCAAGGCCTTCCTGATGGATGAACCGATGGCGGGGCTTGGGGCGGAAGGATCGCATCGGCTGACCGGCTTCCTCGACGGGCTGCGCCACCGGGCGCCGATCCTGCTGGTGGAACATGACATGGACGCGGTCTTTGCCCTGGCCGACCGGATTAGCGTTCTGGTCTATGGCGAGGTCATTGCCACCGGAACGGCAGATGAGATCAAGGCCGACCCACGCGTGAGAGAGGCCTATCTGGGCGAGGAGGACGCGGCATGAGCCTGCTGAAACTGTCCCATGTCTCGGCCTTCTACGGCGCATCTCAGGCGCTGTTCGACGTGCATCTGGATCTGGCCGAGGGCGAGGTTCTGGCGCTGATGGGGCGCAACGGAATGGGCAAATCCACGACCGTAAAGGTGATTTGTCGGATGCTGAAGAACCGCGGCGGTTCGGTCATGTTCGACGGACAGGATCTGGGCCATGTGCCGGCCCACAAGGCCGCACGCGCGGGGATCGGGCTGGTGCCCGAGGGGCGGCGCTGCTTCGCGCCTCTGACCGTGCAGGAAAACCTGATCGCCGCCGCCCGCAAGGGTCATTGGGATCTGGAGAAGGTGGCAGAGCTGTTCCCGCGATTGGGTGAACGGCAGGGGCAGGTCGCATCGTCACTGTCGGGCGGCGAACAGCAGATGCTGGCCATTGGCCGGGCGCTGATGACGAACCCCCGCTTGCTGATCCTCGATGAAGCCACCGAAGGTCTGGCCCCAGTGATCCGGCAGGAGATCTGGGCCGCGATCCAGCGGCTTAAGGTGGAAACGGGGCTGTCCATTCTGGTGATCGACAAATCCCTGAGAGAATTGGGAACGGTCGCTGACAAGGGCGTCATCATCGAAAAGGGTGTGACGGTCTGGGCCGGGGGCTTTGCCACGCTGGACCGCGACACCACCGACCGGCATCTGGGGGTGTAAGGACCATGGCGTTCCACTTCCCCCAAAAGGTTCTGTTCAAGCATTGCGATCCGGCGGGCATCGTTTTTTACCCGCGATATTTCGAGATGCTGAACGATGCCGTTGAGGCCTTTTTCGATGAGGCGCTTGGCCTGCCATTTGAGACCCTGCATGACAGCGGCGGTGTGCCCACGGCAGAAATAACCACCCGCTTTCACGCGCCAAGCCGCCATGGCGACCATCTGACCATTGCCCTGACAGTTACCCGTGTCGGGCGCAGCTCGCTCGGGCTGACCTTTCACACCGATTGCGGTGGCGAACCGCGATTTACAGCGCATTCCACCCTTGTCCTTGTGGACGAAAACGGGCGGCCCCGGCCATGGCCCGAGGCAGTGCGACAGAAACTTCTGGACCGAGAGGAGGCCCCGGCCCATGCCCCATAAATCTATTCAACCCGAAGGCTGGCCCGAACCCAAAGGCTATGCAAACGGCATTCTTGCGTCGAACGGGACGCTCTATGTGGGCGGCCAGATCGGCTGGGACACGGAGGGCAAATTCGCCCCTGGTGGCTTTATCGGCCAGATGGAGCAAGCGCTGCAAAACATCCGCGACGTGGTCGAAGCCGCAGGCGGCACGCCCGACGATATTGTGCGGCTGACCTGGTATGTGACGGACAAGCAGGAATATCTGGACAGTCAGCGCGAGGTAGGCGCCGCCTATCGCCGGATCATGGGCAAGCATTTCCCCGCTATGGCCATGGTTGTGGTGGCCGGGCTGGTCGAGGATGAGGCCGTGGTGGAAATCGAGGCGACCGCTGTCATAGGTTGATCCGCGCGGAAACCCATTGCCTTTCGCGAAAACGATCGGCTGGATGGGCTCATGCGCATCCTGAGCTTCAACATCCAGAACCTGCGTCTTCGCCGAACCGGCGGAACACCCCGGCTCGATGGCGCCCGTGACCGCGATGAGATCGGGGAGGCAGCAGAGCTGGACGCCGCTGACAGACGCCTCTCTGCCGCGCTTTTGGCAGAGGCCAATGCCGATCTGATCCTTTTACAGGAGGTCTTCGACGAAGAGACGCTGGAGTGGTTCAACACCCATCACCTTCCCGCCGCCGGCCTGTCACCCTATCCTTACGCGCATTGCCCCCCCGGCAATGATGGGCGCGGGCTTGACCTGGCGGTTCTGTCTCGTGCCCCGGTTCAGCTGACCAGCCATGCCGACCTGACCGCTGCTGAACTCGGGCTGGATGCGCCTCGGGTGGACGTGCCGATCTTTCGCCGCGACTGCCTGATGCTGGAGGTTGGGGACCTGACGGTCTTTACATGCCATTTCAAGGCCCCCTACCCCGATGCAGAGGCCGCCAGGCCCGTCAGGCGGCGAGAGGCCGAAGCGACACGGCGGATCATTGGACGGTATTTCAAAGACCCGTCATCCGCGCTTTGGCTGATCGCCGGAGACTTGAACGAACCCTTTGAAGCGAAGACCGACCCCGCAATCCAGCCCCTGCTGCCCCCCTTTAGCATCGACTTGATGGCGCGGCTGCCAGAGGATCAGCGCTGGACTTATTTCGACAGCCATTCGGGCAGCTACGGCCAACCTGATGCTTTGCTGGCCTCACCCGCACTGGCCGCCCGTTGGCCCGATGCCGTGCCGAGGGTTTTGCGGGCCGGGCTGGCCTATGAGGCAACGCGCCACCGGGGGGGGCATCTACAGGGTGTCGGACGCCACCGACCCCATGCATCCGATCACGCGGCGGTCCTGCTTGCGTTGCCGGGAATATGAGAAGGCCGCCCCGAAGGGCGGCCCGGACACGCAGGATTCGGTTGGTCAGTGCGGTTTGGCAGGGTCATCATCTGCCCGATCAGGGCCCGTATCCCTATCAGAGTCAGCTGCTGCCGTTGCGCTTGGCTTGCCACTAAGGGCCGCGTCAGCCACCTCTGCCAGCCCGCCCTCAAGCGAGATACCAAGATCCTCTCCCATCTTCTTCATGGCTGGCAATTGCAGGGCCATCCCGAGAATTGAATCCATCGCCTGATTGACCGGTGCCTTGCCCTCGCCGGAGCCACCGCCGCCGGTTCCACCACCAAGGCCGGACACCTGGTGAATACGGATCGAGTCGATCTTCTCGGCGGGCTTGACCATCTGAGCCACGACATCGGGCAGTGCTTCCAAACGGGCCAGAGCCACCTTCATCTCGACGATCGCTTCGCTGATGGCGTTCTCTGCCTCGACGATGGCGCGCTTACCTTCGGCTTCCGCCAGCAGGTCGGCCTTCTTCGCGGCAGCCCGAATGGTGATTGCATCGGCATCGGCCTGCGCCTCCTCGCGCCGTGCCGCGGCACGGTCTTCTGCGGCGTCCTTCTCGGCCTGCGCGGCCAACCTGATGCGCGTTGCTTCCCGCTCTGCCTCGCGCTGAGCTTCGATGATGGCGATCTGCTTTTGCCGTTCCGCCGTGGCAACCGAGCGCGCAGTCTCAATCGATTCCTGCGCCTTGGTGGCCTCGGCGCGGGCCGCATCGGCACTGGCGCGTGCCCGGCTTTCTTCCTCGGACTTCTGGGCAATGATGATCTGGCGTTCCTGATCTGCCACTTCCAGTTCCCGGTCGCGGGTGATCTCGGCCTCGCGGATCATCCGCTCGCGGGCAATGTCAGAGGCGCGGATTTCGCGTTCCCGTTCGATCCGGGCCTGTTCCCGCTCTTTCTCGGCCACCTCGTTGCGGCGGGCGATTTCGGCGGTTTGGGCGGCGCGCAACGTAGCAATCTCCTGCTCCTGCGCGATGGCGGCTTCCTGTTCGTCGCGTTCGATCTGGAGCCGCTGACGCTCCTCCTCCATCGCGGCGCGGCGCACAGCCACATTGGCCTCGGCGTCGATCTGCGCGCGTTCTTTCTTGGAGGTCGCGATGACCTCCGCCAGTTTGCGCATACCGACCGCGTTAAAGGCATTGTTTTCGTCCAGCGCCTCGAAGGGCGTCTGGTCGAGCGCAGTAAGCGAGACCGATTCCAGCTCCAGGCCGTTCTTCAGCAGATCCTCGGACACCGCATTCTGCACTTCTTGCACAAACTCGGCGCGGTTCTCGTGCAACTCGTCCATCGTCATCTGCGCCGCGACCGAGCGCAAGCCGTCCACCAGCTTGCCTTCGATCATGTCGCGCAGCTGGTCGACATAGAAGGTACGGTCGCCAAGGGTTTGGGCGGCGCGCGAAATGCCCTCTTCGGTGGCGTTTACCGAAACGTAGAATTCCACGCCCACATCGACACGCATCCGGTCGCGGGTGATCAGCGCGCCTTCCGAGTTCCGTTGGACCTCGAGTCGCAAGGTCTTCATGTTAACGGGGCTGATTTCATGGAGCAGCGGGATAATCAGAACGCCGCCATCCATGATGACTTTCTTGCCACCGGCACCAGTTCTTACAATGCTCATTTCCCGCGTCGTGCGCCGATATAGACGATTGGTGACAAGGCCGATGAGAACAAAAAGAAGCAGAACGGCGCCGACAAAGACACCTATGATCATGAGATCCATGGGAATAATCTCCTCTCCTGGAAATGGCCGGGCGGATTACCCGGAAAATGGAATAAGTCTGTAGCCGCCGGTTTCACGGTGACGCAGAACAAGAACCTCTGTGCCGCGAGGCAGTTCATCTTCGTCGGCCAGGGGCTCGGCGCGGATATAATGCAGGTTGCCCCAATAGTCTGAGACGCGCACTTCTGCGGGGTGGCCACGGCGGGCGATACCTTGGGTGATCACACCGCGACGACGGGCCAGACGGCTGCGCGACAAAGCCTGCGTTTCGGTCTTGGGCAGGATCGCCGCAAAGACGGCGGCAAAACGCCCCGCAAACCAGACCCCGGCGAACCCGGCAACCGGCAGGCTGATGATAAGCGGCAGCGACAAACCAAAGCTGTTGCCAACCACATTCACCAGAACCATGCCAGTCAGGCCAAAGCCAAGCAACAACGAGGCCAGCCACAGCACGAAGGGCGCTTTGCCCATGCCAAGCCAAGCCAGAAGACCCGAGGGTTCGGGCGCGGTTTCCGCCACCGGGTCGCCTTCGAAGGCGGGAAGATCATAGTCGCCGAGCTCTGCCTCCATGCCGGTGAAATCGAAATCGAGCCCGCTTTCCAGGTCGAATCCCGGTTCAAGGTCGATATCCATTTCGAACGGTTCGGCGGCAAATTCCGGGCCGCCAATATCAGCTTCGGCCCCGCCAGCACCCATGAGGGTACCACCAAGCAAGGCAAAGACGAGTTCCAGTGCGAAGAGGCCGAAAAGAAGGGCCAAGGCAAGGGTGTAGGGCACCATGTTGGGTGCTAGAAAAAACTCTGTCATTCGGGACCGTTACGTAATTACTTCCCTAATGATATGGGGAATTCACAGCCTCGTTACCAGCTTTTTCGGCAGTAAAGCGGCAGGATTCGACCGTTTTGTATCTCCCTAAAAGGGCTGCGTCATTAATAGATTTGGCAATAAAACAAGGGCGAGTCATTGCTGACCCGCCCTTGCCGAAATTTCGATCTGAAAGGATCAGTCCGCCCAGGCCCAGGGGCGGGTAAACTGCCCCAGAACGTCGGAAACGGCGGTGTCGTCCACCTCTCCTGTGCGGCTCAATTTGGCTACCAGACCCAATTTCTTGCTTTCGGTCACTTCGACCACGCGCGCATTCACGCCCGCCTCTTCCAACGCGGCGTTATAGACGCGGGTGATCGCCATTTTGCGCAGGGCCGGTTTGAAGACTTTTCCGACAGCGGTCTTGGGCAGTTCATCCATCAGTTCGATATGCTTGGGCCGCGCGGCGCGCTCATGAACATGCTCGTCGCAATGTTCCTTCAGCTCTTTGATAGTGACCTCGGCCCCATCGACCAGTTCCACATAAACGCAAGGCAGTTCGCCTGCGAAAGCATCCGGCTGACCGATTGCACCGGTCATGGCCACGGCGGGGTGGCTGGCCAGCGCTTCCTCGATCTCGGCGGGGTCGATGTTGTGACCGCCGCGAATGATCAAATCCTTGGCGCGACCGGTGATCCACAGATAGCCATCGGCGTCGATCCGGCCCAGATCGCCGGTGCGCAGGAAAATATCGTCGTGGAACAGGTCGATATTCTTGTCGCTCTCGGTGTAGGTCGAACCTTCGAACACGCCCGGGTTGTCGATGCAGATCTCGCCCACTTCATCGTGGCCGCATTGCACAACGCCATCGGGGGTCTGTTTAAGGATCCTCACCTCGGTATGCGGGAACGGAATGCCGACCGATCCGATCTTTTTCTCGCCCATTACCGGGTTGCACGACACCAAACAGGTCGCCTCGGTCAATCCATAGCCCTCGACCAACGTTACGCCAGTGGCCTTCTCAAACCGTTTGAACAGCTCTACCGGCAAGGGAGAAGACCCCGAAAACGCGGTTTTCACCGTCGAGATGTCGCCATTCACAGGGCGTTGCATCATCGCGGAAATGGCCGTTGGAACGGTGATGATAAACGTGATCTTCCAGCGTTCAACCAGTTTCCAGAAATTGTCGAACACACCCTCGCCCCGATAGCCTTGCGGCGTCGGGAAGATGACATGCGCCCCCGAGGCCACCGCAGCCATAAGGATGACGTGGCAGGCAAAGACATGGAACAGCGGCAACGGGCACATGATGTTGTCTGTTTCATCAAACAGGATCGTCGCCCCGAGCCAGCCGTTGTAGATCAGCCCGGAATATTTGTGCTGCGCCACTTTCGGCATACCCGTTGTACCACCAGTGTGGAAATAGGCGGCAACACGGTCTCCGGTGCTATCCTCAAAGGTCAGCCGGTCAGCGGGTTGCTTGGCGATCTCGGCGTTGAAGTCGATGATCTTGGCATGATGATTGGACGGGTTCTTGGGCCGGATCAAAGGCACAATCAGTTTCTTGACGCCGGTCAGATAGCGCAGCAGATCAACCTCGATCACATGTTTCACATTGGGTGCATGGCCCACGGCCTCGGCCACTTTCTGGGCCACGTCTGTTTTTGGGAACGCCTTGATCGTCACCACCGCCTTGGCCCCGGTTTCGCGCAGGATGGCGCTGATCTGTTCCGGTTCCAGCAGCGGGTTGATCGGGTTGGCAATGCCAGCAACACAACCGCCCAAAAGCGTCAGAACGGTTTCATTACAGTTCGGCAAGACATAAGCGACCGAGTCGGTTTCACCGATACCAAGGGACCGAAAGAGGTTCGCGGTTTGCGTAACCTTGCCGTGCAATTGCGACCAGGTCAGCGTTTCGGCCTTGTCGGTCGGACCCGAAAACAGCTGATAGGACACAGCGTTGTGGTTCGGAAACTTGTCCTTGGTACTTGTCAGTAACTCATAGAGCGTCGTGGCCGGTTGGCTTTCGGGCCACGGCAAGTCCTGCTCCATTGCTTTGATATCTGCGAGGTTTTCAAACCGCCTCATTCCCATTCCTCCCCTATTATCCCTGATTAGCCCGTCACCTTACGGTGCGGGCCTGACTTTTGCCGATCAAGATGGGGGCAAAGCGGGCTTTAAAGCAAGCGTAACCCAACGCAAAGCACCGTTTTGGTCAGGTTTTCTAGAGGTCTCTACTCTGCGGCAAGGCCTTCAATGAACTGCAGCCGCGCCATGCGTGCATACAGCCCGTCGCCTGCCACCAGCTCCTCATGGGTGCCTTCGGCGACCACTTTGCCAGCCTCGAAAACAACGATTCGATCAGCTTTCTTCACCGTCGCCAAACGGTGCGCAACGATCAGGGTGGTTCGGTTGGCCGATAGCTCTGCCACCGCCTTTTGAACCGCCAGTTCGCTTTCCGCATCAAGCGCCGAGGTGGCCTCGTCCAGCAACAAGACCGGCGCGTCGCGCAGGATTGCACGGGCGATGGCGATGCGTTGTTTCTGGCCGCCCGACAGCATGATGCCGCGTTCGCCAACATAGGTCTCATAGCCCTCTGGCAACGCGGTCAGGAAGTCATGCGCAGCGGCGGCTTTTGCGGCGGCCTCAACCTCTGCATCCGTCGCTTCTGGGCGGCCAAAGCGGATGTTCTCGCGCGCTGAGGCGGCGAAGATCACCGGATCTTGCGGCACCAGCGCCATGGCGTGACGGAAGGTGGCGCGGTCCATCTCGCGCAGATCAAGCCCATCAAATGTCACGCGGCCCGAGATCGGATCGTAAAAGCGCAGAAGCAATTGGAAAATCGTGGATTTCCCGGCGCCCGAGGGGCCGACAAGAGCTACGGTTTCGCCCGGATTGATGGTCAGGTTGATGCCGTCAAGCGCCTGCTGGTCGGGGCGCGTGGGGTAGTGGAACTGCACGTTTTCAAAGGCGATCGCGCCCCGGCCACCCTGCGGCAGATCACGGCCTGTTTCGGGGTCAGCAACGGTGTCACGGCCAGTCAAAAGCTCGACCAGCCGTTCTGTAGCGCCGGCGGCGCGTTGCAGCTCGCCCCAGATTTCCGAAAGTGCGCCGACGGCTCCGGCGGTCATAATCGCATAGATCAGGAACTGGATCAGCTCGCCGATAGACATGCCACCACCACGCACGTCACGGGCGCCGATCCACAGAACCCCCACAACGCCCGAGAAGATCAGCAGGATGACGATAACCGTCATCACTGCGCGGGTGAGGATACGTGTCTTGGCGGCGTCAAAACTGGCCTCGGTCACACGATCGAATTCACCCGCTGTCGCGCCTTCGTTGGTAAAAGCCTGAACGGTCTGCACGGACAAAAGCGCCTCGGACGCCTTGCCAGAGCTTTCTGCAATCCAGTCCTGGTTCTTGCGGGACAGAACCCGTAAGCGACGCCCAAGCACTACAATGGGCACGATCACAACCGGAACGATCAAAAGCACGAGCCCGGTCAGCTTGGGCGAGGAATAGAGCATCATTCCAAGGCCACCGAGGAAAATCAACAGGTTACGCAGCGCGATAGAGATAGAAGACCCTATCACCGAGAGGATAAGAGTGGTGTCGGTGGTGATGCGGCTAAGCACCTCGCCGGTCATGATCCGCTCGAAAAAGGCGGGGCTCATGGACATCATACGATCAAAGACAGACTTGCGGATGTCGGCGATCACCCGTTCCCCGAGCCGCGTGACCATGTAGTAGCGCAGACCGGTGCCAATGGCGAGAAGCCCGGCAAGCCCCAGGGCTGCAAGGAAATATTTGTCGAGTAGCGCGACCGCATCGGTCTCGAACCCATCCACCACGCGACGCACTGCCAGCGGAATTGTCAAAGACACGGTTGCCGTCAGCACAAGCGCCGTAAGAGCAGCGGCCATCAGCCAGCGATAGGGCAACATGAACGGCAGAAGCGCGCGCAGCGACCCGATGCGGCGGGATTTCTCGCGTTCCTGTTCGCTGTTCATGAGCTGGGGCTGGGGTTGGCTGGGGCTGTCGGCCATGGTCGGGTCCGGTCCTGTTTCGATAAAACCGGGATAGAACGCCCCTGTCCTCGGCACAAGGCCCCCGGAAGAGCACATATCGGCGCGGGGACCGTATGGGACTTCGCGCTGGCGTCACCACGTCGTTCGGCGCGCCCGCGTTACAGACACGGATCGGGGGGCATTTCACCACCCCGTGCACCTTCTGTGCGTTGACCGACGCGGTTTTCACACCGGTCTGTCGTCAGTCGATTGCGCTGAGGTTTTCAGATCAAGGTGGAACGCCTAAGACCCCGAGCGACCAATGAACGATTGGGAAACGCTGGAGATCGTGAACAGAACGGCAGCAAGGCACACGATAGATGGCCCTGTCGGTGTATCCCAGGCGAGCGATGCCTGGAGGCCACCGATCACTGACAGCGCACCGATAAGGCTTGCCGCAAGCGCCATCCGTTCCGGGGTGGAAGCGAAGGGGCGTGCAGTTGCGGCCGGAACGATCAGCATTGCGGCGATCAGCAGCACCCCCACCACCTTGAACGCCACCGCGACAACCAGGGCCAGCGCCAGTGTCAGAACCAGTTGTTCGCGTTTCGGGTCGATCCCGGCGGCATAGGCAAGATCGGGGTTAAGCGTCGCGGTCAAGAGTGCCGACCAGCGCCACCAGAGCAGTCCAAGCACCAGTGCAGCTCCACCCCAGATGATCGCCAGATCCGGCACCCCAACAGCAAGGATATCGCCAAACAGATAGGCCATCAGGTCAACCCGCACCCCGTGCAGGAAGGACACGGCCACCAGCCCGAAGGCCAGCGCTGAATGGGCCAGCACGCCCAGAAGCGTATCCATCGCGTAGCCCCGGTTGGACAGGGTGGACACGGTGAAGGCCATCAGCAACGACACCACCAGCACCCCGCCGAAAACCGACGTGTCGAAAGCCAGCGCCAGCGCCACACCCAGGATCGCTGCATGTGCCGTGGCATCGCCAAAATAGGCCATCCGCCGCCAGACCACGAAACAGCCAAGCGGGGCCGCCGCCAGCACAAGGCCCAGGCCCGCCAGCGTCGCACGGACGAGAAAATCGTCGAGGAGGGTCATTCTGCGGCCTCATGGTCATGGGCATGTGTATGGTCATGTCCATGGTCGTGATCATGGCTATGGTGATGTTCATGCCGATACAGCGCCAGCGCGCCGCCGGTTCCGGTGCCAAAAAGCGCCCGGTATTCCGGGGCGGAGGCGACGTGCTCTGGCTCTCCCTGACAACAGACATGGCCGTTCAGGCACACGACCCTGTCGGACGCGGCCATAACCACGTGCAATTCATGGCTGACCATCAGAACGGCACAACCCAGGTGGTCGCGCAGTTCGGCGATCTTTTGATAGAAGGCAGCCGATCCGGGTTGGTCCAGCCCTTGCGTCGCTTCATCAAGGATCAACAGTTCAGGCTTTGACAGCAACGCCCGCGCCAGCAACACGCGTTGGAATTGCCCGCCGGAAAGGCCCGACATCTGCCGCCCGGTCAGCGCCCCTGCCCCGGCCTCCTCCAATGCGTCGCGCGCGGCGGCATCGCTGACATGACGAGGCAGGTCCAGAAACCGGCGCACGGTTATCGGCAAGGTCGGGTCGATATGCAGTTTCTGCGGCACGTAGCCCAGCCTGAGCCCGGCCTTGCGAGAGACCTTGCCGGAACTGGGGCTAACCGCCCCGATGATTGCCCGAAGCAGCGTGGACTTGCCCGAGCCGTTAGGGCCCACAATGGTCACGATCTCGTTGCTGCTGATGGTGAAATCGACATGGTGCAAGACTGTCTGGCCGCCCAGCTGCACGTTCAACCCGGAGATGTCGACAAGACTCATGCCGCGGCTTTCTTCTGGCAATTGGGGCAGATGCCCTCGGCCTCGGTGACAGTGCGTTCGATCTTGAAGCCGGTTTCTGCAGCGACCCGGCGCAGATTGCCCTTGGCCGGTTCGGCCATGCCCTCAGCCACGGAATTGCAGATCCGGCAGATCAGGAAAACCGGCGCATGGTTATGGCCGGGATGGGTGCAGGCGGTGAAGGCGTTCAACCGCTCAATCTTGTGGGCGAAGCCGTGGGAGGTCAGGAATTCGAGCGCCCTGTAGGCAACCGGGGGCTGAGAACCGTGACCCTCCTCTCGCAGCCGGTCGAGAATCTCATAAGCCCCAAGCGCGCGGTGGTCTTCCAGCAGAATCTCCAGCACCCTGCGGCGGACCGGGGTCAGGTTCAGCCCTTGCGCATTGCATTGCGCCACAACCGTTTCCAACCCGCCGGTGCGGCAGGCGGAATGGTCGTGGCTGTCAAAACCGATCGTATCCATGAAGTGTCCGCTCTTTGGTGATAGAGGGGTTGATACGTGATGTTATTACGTTTATCAAGTCGCGCTATGTTATAAGATAACAATGTGGAACCCCTATGAAACGCCTTGGCCTGATCCCTGCCCTGTTCCTGTCCACTGCCGCCCTGGCCGACGTGCCTGCTGTGGTCACCGATATCACGCCTGTCCATGGGCTGGTCTCGATGGTTATGGGGGATCTTGGCACCCCCACCCTGCTGGTTGATCCCGGCGCCTCACCCCATGGCTACGCGCTTCGCCCGTCCCAGGCGGCCGCTTTGCAACAGGCCGATGCGGTGTTCTGGATCGGCCATGAGCTGGCCCCATGGCTGGAAGGACCGCTGGACCAGCTTGCCAGCCGGGCCGTTGTTGAGGAGCTACTGCAGGTTGAGGGGACCGTGCTGCACGACTTCCGGGAGGAGGCCGTGTTCGCCCCGGCCCTTCACGAAAACCATGATGACCATGATGACCATGATGACCATGATGACCATGATGACCATGATGACACACATAGCGGCGCGGATGACCATGACGAGGCCGAACATGGGCACGAAAGCGAGCACGACCACGACCATACCGGCATAGACCCCCATGCTTGGCTCGACCCGGCTAACGCCCGCATCTGGCTGGCCGCTATTGCCGAAACCCTGTCGCGCCTCGACCCGGAAAATGCGTCGATCTACCAGGCAAATGCAGCCATAGCCGAGGCCGAGATCATCGCAGTCAGCGGCGAGCTTTCCATTGCCCTGGAACCGGTGTCGAACCGTAGCTTCGTGACCTTCCACGACGCTTTTCAGTACTTTGAATACAGGTATGAGCTGACCAATGCCGGAGCGATCTCAATGAGCGACGCAAGCAGCCCTTCCGCCGCCCGCATTGCCGAAATCCGCGATGCAGTGGCGGAACGGGGCGTGGTGTGCATCTTTTCCGAACCGCAATTCAACCCCGGCCTGGTGGCCACGGTGGCAGACGGCGCCGACTTGGCGACCGGCATCATCGACCCGCTTGGCACCGGGCTGGAACCCGGCGCGACGTTCTACCCGGCCTTGATCAGAAGCATCGCCAGTTCGGTGGAAGCCTGCCTTTCAACCCCCTAAGGGAGGCCACACCTCGTCGAGTCGGGCCAGAACAGGTTCGGCTCGACACCAAAGTCGAAAAACAGCAGGAAACAGGCCCCTACAGACCGTCTAACATCTTGGCAAAAAAGGGGATTGGAGCGGGCGACGGGAATCGAACCCGTATCATCAGCTTGGAAGGCTTGTCAGGAAATCTCTAAAAATTTATTTTTTTCAGATACTTGATAAACACAAGACCTCATCTTTGCAGGTGATGTGTCGGAAAAGAATTTTTGGAGCGGGCGACGGGAATCGAACCCGTATCATCAGCTTGGAAGGCTGAGGTCTTACCATTACACAACGCCCGCTCAGCGTGATACGACTTATTGGAAGGGTCTTTCGGCGTCAAGTATGCGGCGGATAATCGAGGGAGAAAATCGATGACCAAACCTCTGGCTGTGATCATCGGGGTGGGTGACGGGCTCTCGGCGGCTCTCGCACGGAACCTTGCGCCGGATCATTCTCTTGTGCTTGCCGCGCGCAGTCCCGGCAAGATGCAGGCGCTGGCCGAGGAGACCGGGGCACGGACGACGCTTCTGGACGCCACTGATGAAGCCGCGGTGGCCGCGCTCTTCGCGGATCTGTCCACCGCCCCGAGGGTGGTGATCTACAACCCATCCGCCCGGGCGCGCGGCCCGATCGCCGAACTGTCGGCGGATGAGGTGCGCCATGCCGTTGAGGTGACCGCCATCGGTGCGTTTCTGACCGGCAAACACGCAGCAAAACGAATGCTGGAGGCTGACTTGATCGACGGCAAGAAGGGAACGATCCTCTTCACCGGTGCCTCTGCCGGGGTCAAAGGCTTCCCCCAATCGGCCCCGTTCGCCATGGGCAAGTTCGCGCAGCGCGGCCTCGCCGAAAGCATGGCGCGGGAGCTGCATCCGAAGGGCATCCACGTGGCCTGGATCAATATCGACGGCATGATCCTGAACCCCGGCCGATCCGAGCCCGCAGACAAGCCCGGCTCCATGCTGAGACCCGAGGCCATCGCCCGCACCTACCGCCACCTGATCAATCAGGACCGCAGCGCCTGGACAAACGAGGTCGCCGTGCGGCCTTGGGTCGAGCGGTTCTAGAGACCTGTAAACAACGGAACGCACGCATGCTGAGCGACGATGACCTGCACCGGCTGGACGCCCTGCTGTTGTCCCTTCCCATGGATGACGACGGCATGCTTCTCAGC
>NZ_JBPBBA010000022.1:0-66321 GCF_050896395.1 Nioella aestuarii
CCCGCGTCGGCAACGCCACCGCCCAGGCCGCGCTTGGCCAGCTGCGTATCGCAGTGGCAACAGGTGCACCCTTTGCCGGGGCGCTGGCCGATGTCGCGGATGGCGCGGGCGTTGACATGCCCGAGGCGCTTGCCGCCACTGCAGAAACCGGTGTTCCGACGCTGGAAGAACTGCAATCCACTTTCCCCGCCGCTGCTCGTGCCGCGCTTCCCATTGCCATCCGCGAGACCGCAGGCGAAGGCACCATGAACCGTGTCACCGCGTTCCTGCAAAGCCAGGTCGGGGGCCGGTCACTTGAGCCGCAGGAGGGCGACAGCCCTGACGCCGTTCTATCCCGCGCCGAGGCTGCGCTGCGCGCCGGAGACCTTTCCGGCACCGTCGCGGAAGTAGAGACCCTGCCCGCTGATGCACAGGCCGAAATGGCCGATTGGATGGCCTCTGCCCAAACCCGCATCGCCGCGATGGAGGCGATGGACGCCTTCGCCGCTTCGCTCGATGCTGCGAACTAAGGGGGACCAACATGCTTCTCTGGTCGGTCCTCAAAATCATCATCTTCCTGACCGTCGTGGTCGCAGCGGCCTTTGGCGTCGGCTTCCTCCTGGAATCCGATTCCATGCTGCTGATCACAGTCGCAGGCCGCGAATTCGCGCTGACACCTCTGTCGGGCGTTGTGGCCGCTGTCCTGCTTCTGCTGCTGGTCTATATTGCGCTGCGGCTTCTGGGTCTGCTTGTCGCAACGATCCGGTTTCTCAACGGGGACGAAACCGCCATTTCCCGCTATTTCAACCGCCGGGCCGAACGCAAGGGCTATCAGGCCTTGTCCGAGGGCATGTTGGCGCTGGCCTCTGGCGAGGGGCGGCTGGCGATCCGCAAGGCCGAACGCGCCGAGGGCTATCTGAAGCGCCCTGAACTGACCAATCTACTGGTGGCGCAGGCCGCCGAGATGGCAGGCGACACCGCCAAGGCAACCGAGACCTACAAGAAGCTTCTGGCCGATGACACCACCCGCTTTGTCGGCATTCGTGGGCTGATGAAGCAAAAGCTCGACAGCGGCGATACCGATACCGCCCTGAAGCTGGCTGAAAAGGCCTTTGCCCTGCGTCCGCAGCATAACGAGGTGCAGGACACTCTGTTGACCCTGCAGGCCGGACACGAGGACTGGGCCGGCGCGCGCAAAACCCTTGCCGCCAAGCTCAAGGCCGGTTCCCTGCCCCGCGACGTCCACAAGCGCCGCGACGCGGTTCTGGCTCTGGCCGATGCCCGTGATGCCTTGGCTGAAGGCAAGATCGAAGCCGCAAGCAAAGAGGCCACCGAAGCCAACCGCTTGTCCCCTGATCTGGTGCCCGCCGCCGTCATGGCTGCCCGTATGGCCATCGAAGAGGGTAAACCCAAGATCGCCACCCGTGTGATCCGAAAGGCCTGGGACGCCGCCCCGCATCCCGACCTGGCCGCGGCCTTCGCCAGTATCGAACCCGAGGAAACCCCCGCCGCCCGCATCAAACGTTTCCGCGTGCTGCTGGCCAAGCACCCCGCTGATCCGGAGGTGAAGCTGCTGGAGGCGGAACTGCATATCGCAGCAGAAGACTACGCCGCCGCCCGCAAGGCACTTGGCGATCTGCCCGAAACCTCCCCCACGGCCCGGTCGCTGACCATCATGGCGGCGATCGAACGCGGCGAAGGCGGTGAGGATCGCGTCGTGCGCGGCTGGTTGGCCAAAGCCATCACCGCCTCGCGCGGGCCGCAATGGACCTGCGAAAACTGCGGCCATGTCCATGCCACCTGGCAACCGGTTTGCGAACATTGCGACAGCTTCGACACGCTGGCTTGGGCGGAAGCCCCGCAAAGCGAGTCCGCCTTTGCCGGAACCGCCCAGATGCTGCCGCTGATCGTCGGAGCTTTGGAGGATCGCCGGGACGTGCCAGAAAGCTCGGATGCGGAGCCAGAGATCGTCGAAGCCGAAACTGTACTCGATGCGGAGGACGACAGCGCAGACGCGGAGATCGAGGAAAACGACCCGCACGCACCCGGTCACGTTATGCCCGACATGGGCGAAGTGATTGATGATGCGGAAGCCAGGGAAACCACCCGCAATTCTGCAAACTAGGCAAACAAAACGGGGCAGGTTGGCAAACAGCCTGCCCTGCAGCCAGAGCCACAGGTATAGCCAGCGCCGCTTTCGAAACGCGTACCGCCGCACGCGATAAACTGGCGATAGCGCGCCTACATGACCCAGTCGACAACACGCGTTTCACACATGCTTCAGACTGCACATTCGTCCTGGGCGAATTGTTCGGGAAGAGGAATGGTGCCGCTGAAGGGACTCGAACCCCCGACCCCATCATTACGAATGACGTGCTCTACCAGCTGAGCTACAGCGGCATCCCTCTCTCATGTGGTCCAAGCAGTGCCCTGCTCGTTCCGGCGCGTCACCTGTAAGGAACTGGTTTTGAAGGCCATTCACGGGCAGGCCCGCTTCTTGATGAATGGCACGATCCACCAGTTGGAACCAGATCGGCGACGCCGCATGTGCTTTAATCGCTCAACGTCACACACGCAAGACAAAATCAGAGCCGAATTCAGTCGCTGAACACCGGGTCATTCGCGTCATATCACGACAATCCGCAAGGCGTTTATCCACCGTTCCGCAGTTCATCTGGTGGACATTGCGCACCCGATCATTTGGCAACGTAGTAGGTGCTCTGTCCGATCTCAGCAGCCCCTGTGAAGATTGGCGGCACCAGGCATGTGACAACGATCCGATGACCTATCCCAAGCAGCGTCTATTGTATCGCACGACGCTTGCGGGTAACCCCTTGGCCCATGTCAGACACACCCTCCAAATCCCACGGCCGACTGTCGATCAGCGCCAGCCTGAAGCCCCGCGATCTGATGACGCCGACCCCACGCCTGAAAGGGGCCTGGACGGCCAAGGTATTGACCCTGTTCCCAGAGGTCTTTCCCGGCGTTCTTGGCGCGTCTTTGACAGGTAAGGCGTTGCAACATGGGTTGTGGGCGCTGGAACCGATCGACCTGCGCATTTTCGGGGCGGGCAAGCATCGCAACGTCGATGACACGCCTGCCGGTGGCGGGGCGGGTCTTGTGATGCGGCCCGATGTTCTGGGGCGGGCGATGCGCATGGCCTCTAGCGGAACGCCGGACGATCCGGTGCGCTGGCCGCGCGTTTACCTTAGCCCCCGAGGCAAGCCCTTCACCCAAGCCGACGCGCAGCGCTTTTCGCAGGCCGAAGGGATGACACTGCTATGTGGTCGGTTCGAAGGGGTGGATCAGCGGGTGATCGACCATTTCGGAATGGAAGAAATTTCGATCGGGGATTTCGTTCTGACAGGCGGAGAGATCGCGGCGCAAACCGTAATTGACGCGACTGTGCGCTTGATTCCCAATGTTCTGGGCAATCAGGCTTCGACCGAGGAGGAAAGCTTCTCTGACGGGCTGCTGGAACATCCGCAATACACCAAGCCCGCCGTCTGGGAAGGTCGCGAGATTCCCGAGGTTCTGCTGTCGGGACACCATGGCAGGATCGAGGCCTGGCGCAAAGAGCAATCCGAAACGCTCACGCAGGAGCGCAGGCCAGATCTCTGGGCCGCTTATCAGGCTCGCAAGGACAAGAACTGACCGCTTTGCAAGCCACGTAGCCCCGGCTAGGCTTTGCCGAATGTTGTTCGATCAAAGGCTATCCCATGCGTACCGTCCTCTTGTCCTGCCTGCTGCTTGCCCCGCTTCCTGCTGCCGCCCAATCCGCTGCCGAAGAGGCGCTGATCCGGCAGGTCTTTGCACAGATTCAGCCGATCTCGTTTCGCGAGAATGTAGAATATTGCGGCTATGTTGGGTTGGACGATGACGGACAGCTGGTTGCCTCTCGGGCGACACGGGGCGACGAAGGCTCGTGCCTGTCGGACGATCCCGCCAACATCGCGGTTATCACCGCCTCCTACCATACCCACGGCGCATATTCCCCGGACTACTACAACGAGGTGCCAAGCGGCGACGATATGGAAGGTGACGAGGAAGAGGGGATCGACGGTTGGGTCGCCACCCCTGGCGGGCGGCTTTGGTATATCGACACCGAAGACATGATCACCCGACAGATCTGCGGAATCGGCTGCCTGGCCTCTGACCCCCGCTTCGTAGCCGGTGACATGGGCCATATCGAACAAAGTTATAGCTATAGCGAGCTCGTGCGTCTGCTGGAGGAATAGCGCCTAGGCGCGCAGCCCCTGTCCAGCCAGCCCGCGCACCCCCTGCGCCTGCATCGCGGCAACGACACGCACCGGGTCCAATGCCTGTACGGGGCCGTTCCCAGCCAGAACCAGCGCCGTGGCATTGCCTGTTGCCTGCCCCATGGCCATGCATTGCGGCATCCCCCTGATCGAGGCAAAGGCCACCGGATCAGCCGAGACATTGCGGCCCGCAAACATCAGGTTCTCTATCCGCTCCGGCACCAGGGCCCGGAAGGGCAGCGTGTAAAAGCCTTCTTCCAACGCCGCATCATGCGTCATCGCACCAGCTTCGCCGCGCATCACGTCATCAACCGGGTTCGAACAGGCGACGATCCCGTCATGGAACTTGGTGGCGGCGGCGACCTCTGCCCCCGTCAATCGGTGCATCCCATGCAGCTTGCGCGTTTCACGGACGCCAACGGTCGGGCCAAGCGCGGTCATCCAGGCGTTTTCAAACCCCGGCACCTCATCGCGCAGAAACGCCACAAGCTGCGCCACGCGGCGGCGACCCTCCTGCGTGGCGCGGGCGACGGCGGCAGGATCCGTGCCATCCACGTTGCGGATGATGACCGAGTTGCAGAAGACCGTGCCGGAATGAAACCCTTTCATCATGTATAGCTGCGCGAGGTCCGGGTGCAGCCGCCCTTGGGCCACGCCCTGCTCCGCATAACGTGTAAAATAAGGATCCCCCTCGGCAAAAACCTGATCCCAAGGCGCGTTCACCAGCAGAAAGGACAGCGTCACGCCCATCATCTTGCCGCTGGCGTCCCCCAGATCAAAGGGCACTCCGGCCTGCGCCGCGATATGCCCGTCACCAGAGGCATCAACGACCACTCTGGGCCGAAAGGCCAAAGCCCCTCGTCGATCCATCGCGGTGACGGCGGCAATCCGGTCGCCCTCCATCACCGGGGCCTCCACCAATGTGTTCAGATGCAGAAGAACGCCTGCCTCCTCCAGCATTGCGAACATCTCGATCTGTGCCATGTCGGGGTCATAGATCACCTCCGCCCCGAAATTTTCCAAGGTGGAATAGCGTTTCTCGGCGGCAGGAGGGGTCTGCGCAGCCAGCCTGTCCGTCAGCTCCTCGAACACTCCGCCAATCGACACGTCACAAGGGAACCCTCCACCCCAGGGCATACCATGGCAAAAGGCCATCACACCGCCTAGCCGGGCACCAGCCTCGACCACCCGCACCGACAGCCCCTGACGCGCCGCAGTGACCGCCGCGCCGAAGCCCGCCGTACCACCGCCAATCACCAGCAGGTCACAGGCAATCTGCGTCTCAGCCATGGCACGGTCTCCGTTTCCTTCTACGTCGGTCCGGGCTAGCATTCGTTCAGCGCACGGGGCTTTTCCATTTGCGACACTGTAGCAAACAGGCCCCTTGATCCCGCCCCCCTTCCCGCCTATACCCCGCCCGTCCCGGTCGGAAATCCGACTCGGGGCCGTTTTGCTATTGGCAGGACAGGTTGCAGCGGGGCTTTCTTCGGCTTCGCCTTACGATCCTGCCCCGCAAGACGCCACAAAGGAAAGACGACCTGATCTCTGGCGGGCGCCATGGCGAACCCGGAAGAAGACCAAGAGCTCTGAGGCGGACATCACATTCGTGGGCAAACCACGATCAGAAATGGAGAGCTGCGATGGATATTATCGCACAGCTGGATGCCGAGCAGGTCGCTGCGCTTGGCAAAGACATTCCGGATTTCAAGGCGGGTGACACCATCCGCGTTGGTTACAAAGTGACCGAAGGCACGCGCAGCCGTGTGCAGAACTACGAAGGCGTCTGCATCGCGCGCAAGAACGGATCGGGCATTGCCGGGTCGTTCACCGTTCGCAAGATTTCCTTCGGCGAAGGCGTGGAGCGTGTGTTCCCGCTGCACTCGACCAATATCGACAGCATCACCGTCGTGCGCCGTGGCCGCGTGCGTCGTGCCAAGCTGTACTATCTGCGTTCGCGTCGCGGTAAATCCGCCCGTATCGCGGAAGTTTCCAACTACAAGCCCAAAGCTGGCGCTGAAGCGTAAGGAACGGGACCATGAAAAAAGACACCCATCCCGATTATCACCTGATCGACGTCAAAATGACCGACGGCACCATCATCCAGATGAAATCCACCTGGGGCGCCGAGGGCGATCAGCTGTCGCTGGACATCGACCCCACCGTTCACCCGGCATGGACCGGCGGCACCTCGCGCCTGATGGACACCGGTGGCCGCGTGTCGAAGTTCAAGAAGAAGTACGAAGGCCTCGGCTTCTGAGCCTGGACGCCATTCGGATTTTGGAAACGCCGCCCTTTATCGGGGCGGCGTTTTTCTTTGGGGTCAGCCATTCACAGCGCGACTGTCCTCGGGTGCCTCATTCCGGTCGGTCAACCCATAGTCGCGAACAACATGGGCGACCCGGAGGCGATAGTCCCTAAAGACGCCACCACGGCCCGCTGCCTGAGCCGAGCGGTGTTGGTGGAGCGTTCTCCAGCGGACCACCGCCGCCTCATTCTCAAAGAAGGACAGTGACAGCAGCTTGCCGGGCTCGGTCAGGCTTTCGAACCGTTCGACCGAGAGGAACCCTTCGACTGCATCCAGCTCGGCCCGCAGACCCGCCGCAATGTCGAGATAGCGATCACGTTGCCCCTCGGCAGGGATAACCTCAAAAATCACCGCGATCATGGGCGGTCCCCATGCGGGGCGGAAGCCAGCTTCAGAAAGGTCCGGTCCTCTCGCAACAGGAACTTTTCCCGCTGCGCAAACGCATAGTTTTCCTGCCCGAGCGGGTCGCCCATCAGTCTTTGCCGATAGGCCTCATAGGCCGCGAGGCTTTCGATGTTGTAAATGCCATAGGCCAGGGTTGACGATCCCTCATGCGGTGCGAAATAGCCGATCAGATCGGCCCCGCAGCGCGGAATTGCCTGTCCCCAGTTCTGCGCATAGGTTTCGAACTGGGCTTTCTTGGTCGGGTCAATCTGATAGCGGATCACGCAGGTCAGCATGGTTTTTCCTTCATGGTTCGATATTGCCCGAAGCATATCGGTTGCCACACGCGAATGCTTCGGCTACGGTCGAACTATGAAAGACGGACCCGACATCGCCCGCATCGCCGCCCTAATCGGCGACCCTGCCCGCGCCAACATGCTGACCGAATTGATGAGCGGCAAGGCCCTGACCGCGACGGAACTGGCGGCGGAGGCGGGCGTGACCCTGCAAACCGCCAGCACGCATCTGGCGAAGCTGGAGGATGGCGGGCTGCTTCAGATACGCCGACAGGGGCGTCACAAATACGCAAGCCTGGCCAGCGATCAGGTGGCTGAAACGCTGGAGGCGCTGATGGGTCTTGCGGCTGGCACCGGTCATCTGCGCACCCGGACCGGCCCGCGAGATCAGGCAATGCGTGAAGCGCGGGTGTGTTATGACCATCTGGCGGGGGACATGGGCATCCTGCTTTATGACCGCTTGCTCGCTCAGGGCTGGTTGCGGGATGACCCCGAATTTCCAGTCGTCACCGACGCGGGTGCCACGCATCTTACAACCCTTGGCCTCGACATCCCCGCACTGCAATCCTCCCGCCGCCCGATCTGCCGCGCCTGCCTGGACTGGAGCGAACGGCGCAGCCATTTGGCGGGTGGACTGGGCCAGGCGTTGCTTGACATGATGCTTGCCCGCGGATGGGCCCGGCGCGTGCCGAACAGCCGCGTCATCCAGTTCAGCCCATCCGGAAAAACAGCGTTTCACAGGGCATTCCCCGCAATGGGCTGATTGCCGGGTCATTCGCGCTTAACACCACCCGCTTAACCCCGTATATTGCGCCCTAACCGATTTGCCCCACGAAATGAGGGCAAACGAGACCAAGACCGCGAAGGGGACACCGGTGGCGCATATTATCGTTTTCGGCAATGAAAAGGGTGGGTCAGGCAAGTCGACCACCGCCATGCATGTGGCCACTGCGCTTGCCCATCTCGGGCATCGTGTTGGCGGGTTGGATCTGGACCTGCGGCAACGCACATTCGGGCGCTACCTGGAAAACCGTCAGAATACGATCACCGCGCGGGAACTGGACTTGGCCACGCCTTTCCTGATCGAACTGCCGGAAATCGACCCGGCGACGCTCGGACCTGATGAAAACATCTATGATCGCCGCCTGTCCGCCGCCGTTGCCGATCTCGATCCACGCTGCGATTTCATTGTCATCGACTGCCCCGGTTCGCATACCCGTCTTAGCCAGGTGGCCCATTCGCTGGCTGATACGCTGGTCACGCCGATGAACGACAGCTTCGTTGATTTCGACCTCTTGGCCCGGATTGACCCGGAAACCTACGAGATCAAGGGGCCGTCGGTCTATTCCGAGATGGTCTGGCATTCCCGCCAGTTGCGCGCCAAGGCCGGACTGAAACCCATCGACTGGATCGTCGTGCGCAACCGCTTGGGGGCACAGATGATGCACAACAAGCGCAAGGTGGGCGAGGCGCTGACCAACCTGTCACGCCGCATCGGGTTTCGCGTGGCACCGGGCATGAGCGAGCGGGTGATCTTCCGAGAGCTGTTCCCCTCTGGCATGACGCTGCTTGATTTGCGCGCCATGGGCGTGGACCGGCTGAATATCTCGAACCTTGCCGCCCGGCAGGAACTGCGCGACCTGATGAAGACGCTAAACCTGCCCGGCGTGTCGGTTGATTTCTAACGCCAGGTGACCCCCGCAGCAGGAACGGTCACGCCGTCCCATGTTTGCGGTTCGGGATCGTAGTTGATCAGGAATTCGGTTTGACCGGCTTTACGGCGGCGCAGGCCACCGGGCATGTCGGTCACCTCGATCCCGGCAGCTGCAAGCACATCGCGCAGAAAGACGCCCATGGCCTCCGGGTCCAGCCATCCGCCCAAGTAGGTGATACGCCCATTCGTCATGGCCACCGGCTGACCGTCCGTGCAACGCAGTGTGACCTCTGCCTGACCCTCCAATTCCTCCTGCCAAAGCTGCACATGTCCACCACCTTCGACAGGCCGGGGCGTGTCAGGGCGCAGTGACTCCACGCGCGCCACGGTCACATCAAGACCGCGGATCGCGGGCGGCAAAGGCACGGGGATATGCATCTCGGCTGTCTTGGCATTGGTCCGGGGGCCAAGGATCACCGGCCCGTCATGGGCGGCAATCGCTGCCTTGAAGGGCTCCGATAGCGTCACCGCGCCGGGGGCCAAAACCAGCTTGTAGCCAGTCAGCTCAGCCGTATCCGGCGGAAGAATATCGACCGACTGGCCAAGCTTGCGCAGCGCTCTGTAGGTTTCGAACACCAATCGGAAATAATCCTGTCCCTGCCCCTGCGGCTGCACGGCCCAAGCCCATTGCGCCGCGTAGTCGAAAACCAGCGCCACCGGGGCTTGCGCCGCCTCTACCTCTGGCAGCCCCGCCAGTTCCCGGACCACTTGCGTGGCCTCGTGATAAGCCTGCGCGGGCTGGCTGTCGGGGCGCAACATTCCGGCATGCATCTGTTCCTGGGCAAAGGGGACTTGGCGCCAGCGGAAATAGCACACCGCCTCGGCTCCATGCGCAAACGCCTCCCACGCCCAAAGGCGCGCCATCCCGGGCAGTGGCGTGGGGTTGTAGGGCGCCCAGTTCACCGGGCCGGGCTGCTGTTCCATAACCCACCAGCGGCCATTCCCAACGGTGCGGTAGAGGTCGTGGTGGAAGGCTTGGAAATCCGGGTCGCCCTGCTGCGAGTAGCGCCGTTTGTGGGTGTCATCAGCCTCGACCCGGTCCTCCAGGAACCCCATCGGGTAACTGTCCCAGGTGGCAATCTCCATCTGGCGACCGGTGTCGTAATGGTCGAACTCGGTGATCCGGCCCATGTAATTGTGGGAAATTGGCGCGTCGGAATGGGCACGTATGATATCAACCTGCACGGCATTGAACCGTGCCACCTGGTCCGAACTGAAGCGGCGGAAGGCGAGACCTTGGGCCGGGTTAGGTTCCGTCACCGTCAGGTTGGGCAGGCCGATCTGATCGAAGCTCTGATACTCCATCGACCAAAAGACATTGCCCCAGGCCTCGTTCAGCGCCTCGATGGTGCCGTAGCGATCCTTGCACCACGCCTGGAACGCCACCCGCGCGGCGTCGGAATAGGATAAAACCGTATCGTGGCAGCCATATTCATTGTCCGTCTGCCACGCAGCGACATAAGGATTAGCCCCGTAGCGGTCCGCCAGCAGCCGGGTGATGCGCGCGCTTTCTTCGCGGTAGCCTGCATGGCTGAAGCAGTAATGTCTGCGCGATCCAAAGCCGCGCGGGCGCCCTTCTGCATCCACCGCCAGCATGTCCGGGTGCTTGTCCAGCATCCAGCGCGGCGGCGTTGCCGTCGGGGTTCCCAGAACAACCTTAAGCCCTGCCGCCCCAAGCGTTTCAATCGCCCGGTCAAGCCAGTCGAAGCGCAGATCGCCCGGCGTGGGCTCCAGCCGCGACCATGCAAATTCACCGATGCGGATCCAGGTCAGACCAAGTTCCGCCATGCGTGCGGCGTCCTCCTGCCACTGGGCCTCTGGCCAATGTTCAGGGTAGTAACAGGTTCCGAGCGTACGTTTCACAGGATGACCTCGTGTTCACGTTGTCCTTGGGCGATATCGGCGGCGACAAAGACCTGCCCGGCCAGCGGCTCTTCGGAAAGCGCCTCGGACGACAGGTCTTGCCGCGCGGTTGTCACGTAGAGGTCGCGCAGGTCGGGCCCGCCAAATGCGGGGCAAGAGGGCTGCGACACGGGCAAGTGCACGTCGCGCAGGACGCTGCCGTCAGGCGCATAGGCCCGAACCCGCGAAGAACCCCATTCAGCGCACCACAAATTTCCCTCGGCATCCAGCACGGCCCCATCGGGGTTGGGTCCATCTGGGCCATGATCGAGAAAGATCTCAGGCTCCCCCACTGGCCAACCATCCTTTTCCGACAGGCGCTGTCGCCAGACCTTTCCCGGCGCCGTGTCCGCGAAATGGGCGTAGCTGCCATCCGGTGCAAAACAGATCGCATTCGAGATGGTGATCCGATCGAAAAGCCGCCGAAGCTCTCCCCGATAGTAGCGCCAGATCGCACCCGCACCCGGTTCCGCCTGCTTTCCCATGGTGCCGATCCAGAATCCGCCCCAAGGGTCGGCGCGGCCATCATTCGAACGCGTCACCGGGTTGTCGGCCTCCAAGTGTGCAACGGTATCTTGCGCACCTGTTTCGAGGTTCAGCCGGATCAGATCCGTTTCCGTGGCGACCAGCAAAGCGTCCCGCCTCACCCATCCGGCGGCGGAGACATGGCGGTCGAATACCCAGTCCCGCCCCGATGTCAGCAGCCGCTTGCCCATGATATCAAACCAGAAAAGCTGCCCGCGTTCCGGGTGCCAGAGAGGCCCCTCACCCAATTCACAGGGGTGGGAGTCGAAGACCTGCACGGTCATGAGGTGGCCTCGTCGAAGGCTGTGACCAGTGCCGTCGCACGGCGGCTGATATCATCGGCAGACAAGCCGGGCGTATAAAGCGCGGTGCCAATCCCGAACCCGTCAACACCTGCTTTCCACCACTCGGCAAAATTCTCCGGCCCGGCACCACCGACCGCATAGACCTGCGTTCCTTTGGGCAGCACCGCGCGGATGGCCTTGACGCCGCCGGGGCCGAGCAGGCTTGCCGGGAAGATCTTCAGCCCATCCGCCCCAGCCCTGAGCGCCGCGAAACACTCGGTCGGGGTCATCGCGCCGGGGAAACTCTGCAATCCAAGGCGCTTGGTTTCGGAAATCACTGCCGTGTCTGTATTGGGCGACACGATCAGCCGCCCGCCCGCATCGGCCACTTCCCTCACCTCGTCGGCGGCTGTGACCGTACCCGCGCCGATCAGGGCATGATCGCCGAAAGCACGAGCCATAACAGCGATACTTTCCAGGGGTTCGGGGGAATTGAGCGGCACCTCGATCCGAGTGACTCCCGCAGCGATCAACGCCTCGGTGATGGGCTCAGCCTCGGGCGGGGTGATCCCGCGCAGAATGGCGATGATAGGGCGGCTCATGGGGCCTCCGTCAGCTTTGCATGGGCGAGGCGCAGCCCCGCAAGGGTCAGGGTTTCCGCGTCGCGGGTCAGGCAATGAACCCCTTGGGTTTCGAGCGCCCGCGCATAGAGTGCCACAAGCGCAGGCGCGCCTCCAATCAGAACCTGCTGGCCAAGCCAATACGGCCTCGCGGCAGCCAGTTCCGCGCCGATCAGCAGGCCGGAAAGGCGGCCCTTCGCGGCAGCGTTGGACTGGCCGTGCAAGAGCCCTTCGGCGCGGATGGTGAATAGCGATTGCGCGAGGCGTTCCGGGCGGGACAGAGTTTCCGCGACGGCGACGTCAAACGTTTCGCGATCGAATTCCTGACCGCCCACGGAATGGCGCAGGACCGAATGCTGCGAAAGCAGAGCGAACAGCTCTCCGGTCATGGCGGTGCGGAAACTGACAATCTCTTCCGCCGAGATGTGAATCCATTTCGTGTGCGTTCCCGGCAGGCAAAGGATGCCGTCAAAATGCGGGTTCTCGTGAATGACTCCAGCGGTCTGTGTCTCTTCCCCGCGCATCACGTCGGCGGGGCTGTCCTGACTGACGCCGGGCAGGATGTGGAGTTTGATGCGGCTGTCCCGCGTGGCGGGCATGATCGGCGCGGCCTCGCCGGGTTTGCAGGGGACGGTGCGATAGGGGGCCTCGACCCAGCCCTGTTTCGCGCCGACCATGCCGCAGGCGATGACGGGAGTTGGTTGGTCATTCAGCCAGGGGTTGATAAGGCGCAGGAGGGCCGGTTCGAACTCGGCCTGGGAGAGGCCTCCCATGCCGTCCGCTGACGCCGCCTTGTCCAGCACCGCGCCACTTGCGCTGATGGCCCATGCGCGCAGATGCGAGGTGCCCCAGTCGACCGCGATCCAATCTGCCCTTGTCATCCCGTCACCACGACCCCGCCGTCTATCACAAGCACCTGACCTGTCATCATTTTCGCACTGTCGGAGGCGAGGAACAGCGTGCCGCCGACGATGTCTTCGGGAGCCAGTGTATCCTTCAGGCACTGACGGTCCAGATGGGCAGCGAGACCTTCGGGCGTGACCCAAAGGTCTTTTTGTTTCTGGGTCAGAACCCAGCCCGGCGCCAGCGCGTTGACGCGAATGCGGTCAGGGCCGAGTTCGCGGGCAAGGCTACGGGTCATGGCGGTGATGCCACCATTGGCCGTGGTGTAGGCGGGATAGCCTGCATTGCCCATCATGTAGGAGATCGACGAGAAGTTGATGATCGCGCCTTTTCCGTTTTCTTTCATATGCTTGGCGGCAGCTTGGCAGGCGAAGAAATAGGCCTTGAGATTGATCGACTGGGACCAGTCCCAGAACTCTTCCGTCACCTCCTCGGTCGTGTGGCGCTTGTCGTTAGCGGCGTTGTTCACGAGCACATCGAGGGGGCCATGAGCTTCGGCGGCCTGTGCGATCGCGCCTTGGAACGCCGCGATATCGGTGATGTCGCAGGGCAGGAAAAGCGGGCGATTCCCGGTGCTTGCCGCCATCTCATCGACAAAGGCGGAGGCGTCGGAACGCTGCACGAAAGCCACTTTCGCCCCTTGTCGGAGGAAGCCCTCGGTCAGGGCCGCGCCAATACCGGAGCCGCCGCCGGTGATGAAAACGGAGGCGCCCTGAAGGTCGGGATAGGTCGGGTGTGTCATCTGTTCTTATCCTTCGAAAATGGGGGCGCCCCCACGTGCATCAGGCGTACACTCCCCGTGCAGGCGTTTTGCGGTTTCGCCGCCTGCCGGCGTCGATCCGTGAGCGGCCCTCCTCAACCCCCGGCTTGCGCCGGAGGCCTCGTCGGGCCGCGTTGCCACGGGATATCGGATCGGGGTGTGCATTGCATCGGCTGCTGTGGTGGCTGAGAGGGCTGGATGCCTCCGGCGGGAGTATTTTTACCAAGAAGAAAGGGGGCGGTCAGTGGCTTTCGCGGGTGACTGGGCGGGTGTCCTTGCCGACGAGAAAGTCGAGATCGGCGCCCTTGTCGGCCTGTAGAACGTGATCGACATACATCTTGGCGTAGCCACGCGTGTAATGCGGCGGGTCGGGCTGCCATGCCGCGCGGCGGTTGGCGAGTTCTTCGTCAGAGATGAGCAGTTCGAGCCGGCCTTCGGAGGCGGAGAGGCGGATACGGTCACCGGTTTTCACCAGCGCCAGCGCACCGCCGGCTTGCGCCTCGGGCGAGACGTGGAGGACCACGGTGCCATAGGCGGTGCCGGACATGCGGGCATCGGAGACGCGGACCATGTCGCGCACGCCCTGCTGGACGAGCTTCTTGGGGATCGGCATGTTGCCGACCTCGGGCATACCGGGATAGCCTTTGGGGCCGCAGCCCTTGAGCACGAGGATCGTTTCGGGCGTCACGAGCAGGTCATCACGGTCAACATTGTCTTTGAAGTCCTCGATCGACTCGAAGACATAGGCCTCGCCTTCGTGTTCCAGCAGCGCATCGGTCGCGGCAGAGGGCTTGATGATCGCGCCGTCGGGGGCGAGGTTGCCGCGCAGCACGCGCAGGCCCGCCGCTGGTTTCAGCGGATCGTCGAAAGCGCGGATCACGTCGCGGTTGTAGCATTCGGCTCCGTCCGCATAGGCGGAGATATCGCCACCGAGGACGGTTTTGGCGGTGCGCAACCGGTCGCCCAGTTCGTGCAGCACCACGGGCATGCCACCGGCGTAGCAGAAATCCTCCATCAGGTACTTGCCCGAGGGCATGCAGTTCACCAGCAGGGGAATGTCGCCGCCCAGTTCGAAATCCTTCAGTGTCAGGTCCACGCCGACCCGGCCCGCGATGGCCAAAAGGTGCACCACGGCGTTGGTCGATCCGCCCACGGCGGCATTGGCGAGGATTGCGTTTTCGAAGGCTTCGCGGGTGAGCACGTCAGACGGCTTTATGTCCTCGTCGACCATTTCAACGATGCGTTTGCCCGTCAGGTGAGCCAACGCCATGCGGCGGCTGTCGACGGCGGGAAGGGCCGCATTGGTGGGCAGGCACATGCCCATAGCCTCGACGAGAGAGGCCATGGTGGAGGCGGTGCCCATGGTCATGCACACGCCCTTGGAACGGCTCATGCCGGACTCGGCGGCCATGAAGTCCTGCAAGGTCATGTCGCCCGCGCGCACGGCCTCGGAGAATTTCCACACGTCCGTGCCGGAGCCTATATCGTCACCCTTCCATTTGCCGTTCAGCATCGGGCCGGAGCTGACAACGATGGTGGGCAGGTCGACGGACGCCGCCCCCATCAGCTGACCCGGAGTGGTCTTGTCACAACCGCCAAGCAGCACGACGCCGTCGATGCCATAGGCGCGGATCGATTCCTCCACATCCATCGCCAGCAGATTGCGGAACAGCATTGCCGTGGGCTTCATCTGGGTTTCGCCAAGGCTCATGACCGGGAATTCGACGGGGAAGCCGCCCGCCTCCCACACACCGCGCTTGACGCCTTCGGCAAGGTCGCGCAGGCCGGAGTTGCAAGGGGTGAGTTCGGACCAGGTGTTGCAGATGCCAATAATGGGACGACCATCGAACGCGTGATCGGGGAAGCCCTGGTTCTTCATCCAGCTGCGGTGAATGAACCCGTCGCGGTCGAGCTTGCCGTACCATGCTGCGCTGCGTCTCGTCTTGGTCATCGTCGGTCTTCCGTTCTGGCCCTCAGGCCGCTTTTTTCACCCGCGCCCATGCGGGCAGCCAGTCGCCATGGGCGGCCAGCAGATCATCGACGAGCGACCGGATCTGGCGCAAGTCCAGTTCGGCGGCGGTGTGCGGGTCCATCATAGCCGCGTGGTAGATATGTTCGGGGTTCTCGTCCAGCAGGGCGCGCACCGTCAGTTCCTGCACGTTTATCTGGCTGCGCATCAGGGCCAACAGCTGCGGCGGGATGTCCGCAACGACCGAGGGTTGCACGCCGTTCATGTCCACAAGGCAGGGGGTTTCGACCGCCGCACCCATGGGCAATTGCGGGATCTGGCCCCGGTTGGGCAGGTTGCCATAGGCAGTGAAGGGGCGGTCGGTGACGATGGCGTTCATCATCTCGGCGGCAAACTCGTGGCTTTTGGGCACGTCAATGCTGGCCTGCTGCGCCAGTTCGGCGGCCTGGGTCTTCCACTCCGCCACCTGTTCGATGCAGCGCTTGGGGTATTCATCGAGCGGGATACTGAATTGCTCGATCAGGTCCTCACGGCCATCCTTGATGAACCACGGGACATACTCGGCCAGGTGCTCGCTGCTTTCCGTGCAGAAATAGCCCAGATGATCCATCACGTCATAGCGGACCTTGTTGGCGCAGCGGGGCATGAGAAGCGGCGGCTTGGGTAGGTGCCCGGCGCGGTAGCCGTTTCGCAGGCGCGGGTAGAGCGAGGCACCTGTCGAGTCCTCCAGCCGAAGGAAGAAGGCAACGTGGTTCACACCCGCAACCTTGTAGCGGATGTCCGATTCCGCCATGTCGAGATCGTGGGCCAGTTCCTGCACTGTGTTCTGGACGGAATGGCACAGGCCCACCTGACGGATCTGCGGGAAGCGTTCGGCCAGCGCCCATGTGTTGATCGCCATGGGGTTCACATATTGCATCAGCAGCGCATCGGGGCAGACGGCGGCCATGTCCTCGGCCACCTTCCACAGGTGCGGCACGGTGCGCAGGCCGCGCATGATGCCCCCCACCCCAAGCGTGTCGGCGATGGTCTGGCGCAGGCCATAGGCCTTTGGCAGTTCGAAATCGGTGATGGTGCAGGGATCGTAGCCGCCGATCTGGAAGGCGGTGACAACGAAATCGGCCCCCTCCAGGGCGCGGCGCTGGTCGGTGTGGGTGGTGATGGTGGCGCCTGTCCCCATGGTCGCAATCATGCGGCGGGCGAGCTGTTCGGATTCAGCCAGCCTGTCAGGATCGATATCCATCAGCGCAATCTCTGCGTCGCGTAGCGCCTCGAAGTGGAGCATATCGCCCACAATATTGCGCATGAAGATGGTGGAACCCGCCCCGATAAAGGTGAGTTTGGTCATTTGACAGCTCCGAGAGTAAGACCTGCGATGAAGTGGCGTTGCATGGCGAAGAACATGGCGACGGGCGGGATGGCGGCGACGATGCTGCCTGCGCTCATCAAGTGATACTGCGCCACGAACTGGCTGTTGAAGCTTGTGATGCCTGCCGTGACCGGCTGCGCATCCGGGCCTTGGGTCAGGACGATGGCCCAGAAGTAATCGTTCCAGATGAAGGTGAAGATCAGCACGGACAGCGCCGCGATGGCGGGACGCATGAGGGGCAGAACCACGTACCAGAAGATGCGCCATTCGGCGACACCCTCGACCCGCGCGGCCTCGATCAGTTCATAGGGAAGCGCCCGGATGAAGTTGCGCATGAACAGAGTGCAGAACCCGGTCTGGAACGCGATGTGGAACAGAACCAGCCCTGTCTTGGTATCATAAAGCCCGGTCGACACGGTCAGGTCACGCACAGGGACCATCAGGATCTGGAAGGGCACGAAGTTGCCCGCGATGAACATGAAGAAGATCAGCAGATTGCCCCGGAACCGGTAGATACCAAGTGCAAAGCCGGTCATGCAGGACAGCGCCACTGCGCCGATCACCGTGGGCACGGTGATGAAGACTGAGTTCAGCAGGTAGCGCGGCATGTCGGATTCAAAGAACACCCGGCCATAATTGGCAAAGAGGTCGAAAGACGACGGAATGCCCCAATAGTTGCCGTTGGTAAAATCACTGAGCGGCCGGACCGAAAACAGCATGACAGCCAGCAAGGGCAGCAGCCACATGATCAACGCCAGCGGCAGCAGTGTCTGATAGGTGATCTGCGTTGCGCGGCTGCGTTTCTGAATCGGGGTGGGGAACATCTGCTTTCTCCTCGCTCAGCGCCGCGCTTCACGCTCGTCGCGCCACATTTGCCACAGGAAGTAGCCGATGAAGACCAGCATGATCATGAACAGCACCACCGCGATGGCAGAGCCATAGCCCATGCGGAACCCGTATTCAGACAGCGCTTTTTCGAACATCAAGTAGCTCAGCACGCGGGTCGAGCCAAAAGGCCCGCCGCTGGTCATGATGGAAATCAGGTCAAAGCTGCGTAGCGCGCCGATGATCGTGACCACGAAGGCGATGAAGGTCGCGGGCTTCAGCTGTGGCAGCACGATATGCCAAAGCATCCGCCAGCCCTTGGCGCCGTCCAGCCGCCCGGCCTCGATCTGCTCGGGGTCCACTGCGTTGAGGCCGGTCAGGTACAAGATCATGCAATAGGCCGTCTGCGGCCAGAGACCGGCAGCGATAATTCCATAGGTGGCAAGATCGGGGTCGCCCAAGACGTTGATGGGACCCGCGCCAAACACCGCCAGCACCGCGTTCAGCAGCCCCTCTCGCGGCAGGTAGAACCACGAAAAGACAAGGCCCACAACGACCTGAGACAGCACGAAGGGAAAGAAGAACAGCGATTTATAGAGCCGGATGCCGGTGACGGTCTGATTCAGGAACAAAGCAATCAGCAGCCCCGCCGGGATCGCAAGCAGGTAGAGCGCCAGCCATTTGAGGTTGTTCCAAAGCGAGGTTTCAAAGGCGCGGTCATCGACGAGTTCGCGGTAGTTATCAAGGCCGATATAGGTCGCCTCGCCCAAGCCATCCCAGTCGTAGAGCGAGATGTTGAAAGACTGGAAAATCGGGCTGATCACATAGACCACAAAGAACAGTAGACCGGGCAACAGGAACAGCAGTGGCGTCACCGTCATGCGGTTCTTTTGCAGCCAGCTGCGGGTGTCGGTGGCGGGGGTCATGTCCTATCCTCCGTTGGACAGCGCATTCGAAAACCGCGCGCGGCAACAGCGCGGCTTGCGGATACGCGGGGGGTGCGCGCCCCGCCCCTTATGGGGGCGAGACGCAGTTTATCAGAGTTTATTCGTAGATGCGCTGACGCGCGTCTTCCAGACGTTCCAGGATGTCGTCCAGGTTGTCGGGGAACACCATGAACTCCTGAAGTCCTTCCATGCCGATCGCGGCCATTTCCGCCGGCCAGTCACGGTCGAAGAACTGGGCGATCCCGCCGGTGGCGTTCTGGCTCAGCATCTCGAAGCCTTGCTGGATGAATTCATCATCCGCCACGGCCGCGTTCGCGTTCACGGGCAGCTGGCCAAGGCCATCGGGGCCGTTGATCCGGGCCTGAACGTCCGCCGAGGTCACGAAGCGCAGGAACTCCTGTGCCGCTTCCACGTTCTGTGCACCCGAGGGGATGTGGAACGTGTCGGTGGGGGCGTCTTCACCCATCGGCATACCTTCGACGATGGCCGGGAACTGGTAAAAGTCGATCTGGTCATCGCTCAGACCCGCTTCACGCAGGTGCGGCACAACGAAGTTGCCCATCAGGTAGGCGGTGGCTTCACCGTTGACGAAGAAGGGTAGTGCCTCTTGCCAGGAATAGGTCTGGTGGTCGTCGATGAAGGCGCCCATGTCGATCAGGCGGCGCCAGTTGGCGAAGGTTTCGCGAACGCGCTCATCCGTCCAGGGCACTTCACCGCGGGCCAGTT
This sequence comes from Nioella aestuarii, assembly GCF_050896395.1. Lineage (NCBI taxonomy): Bacteria > Pseudomonadati > Pseudomonadota > Alphaproteobacteria > Rhodobacterales > Paracoccaceae > Nioella > Nioella aestuarii. The sequence goes on from NZ_JBPBBA010000022.1 coordinate 19,768, forward strand.
CCATGTGGAAGTCAAAGCCGTTGGTGCGCATGTTCAGGTAGTCGAACCAGCCACCGGCGGTCCACAGGTAGCGCGAGCCGATGGTGTAGCAGCTGCGGCCTGAATCGACGATCACCTGACAGTTGGCGATCTCTTCCTCGAAGGTGGTGGGTTCAGACAGGCCAAGCTCGTTGAAGATGTCTTCGCGGTAATAGATGCCCCACTGGTAGTAGGTATAGGGCACGCCCCACTGGCGGTCGTCGATGGTCATCGCGCCGCGCACCGATTCCAGACCGGCGAAATCGCCCGCGTCCCACATGTCGGTGATGTCCATGAACAGGCCCGCATCCACATAGGGGCCCATGCGGTTGGCGGCGTACCAGTTCACCACGTCGGGGGCATTCGCCGTGAGCGCGTTGCGGATCTGGGTTTTCCACGCTTCGCGGTCGACGACGGTCAGCTCGATCTCGAGACCGGGGTGCATTGCCCCGAATTCTTCGACGAGCCCTTCCATGATCGCGCGCGGGGCCGGGTTCGACATGTCCGAGAAGATGCGAAGGTCGCCGGTCAGGCCGTGACCATCGGCGAATGCCATGGTGGAAAGCATAGTTGTCGCCGCCAGCGCGGCCAGCGGTGTCTTGATGATGGAACGCATAGTGTCCTCCCTTGGTTCCACTTGACGAAACGGTTTCATTATTTGAAACTAGGTTTCTATAGTTGAAAACATGCCGGATGCCGGATACTGTGTCAACAGTTTCCTCCGAGTCTGAGGATACGAAGGGGAGGTCTTTCATGGCGAAGTCAGGCGACGGGACGGTCGGCAAGGCATTGGATGTCTTGGATTCCGTGGCAGCCGCGGGACATCCGGTGAAATTCACCGAGCTGCTGGAGAAAAGCGATCACCCCAAGGCGACGCTCTACCGGTTGCTCCAGACACTTACGAATCAGGGGATGCTGTCGCATGACCCCGACACGGGCAGCTATTCGCTTGGCCTGCGTCTGGTGAAGCTGGCCCATTCCGCCTGGAAGCAGGCAACGCTGGCCACAGTTGCGCGGCCCTATGTCGATGTGCTGGCCGCCAAGGTGGGCGAGACCATCCACCTAGCGCAGATGGAATTGGGGCAGGTTCTGTTCGTCGACAAGCAGAAGATGAGCGACCGGTTCGAAACACTGGCACAGACCGGAACGGTTGCGCCGGGATATTGCACCGGGGTGGGCAAGGCCATCTTGGCCCATATGACGCCCGAGCGGCTGGAACGCGCCCTGCGCCAGCAGTTGTTTCTTGAAAACACGCCATCGACGCATACCAGCCCCGAGACGCTTCTCAAGGAGTTGGAGGAGATCCGCGCCGAGGGTGTGGCCTTCGACCGAGAGGAACACGAGGCCGGCATCATCTCGATTGCCGCGCCGATCCTGACCAATGGGGGGCGTGTCATCGGGGCGCTGTCCATTGCGACCTCTACCACCCGTCACTCGCTCGACAGTATCCGCGCCTTTGAGCCTGATCTGCTCGAAACTGCCCGCAAAATCGGGGATGAAGCCACCGCGTGGCAATTCCCCACCGTCAATTGACCCCAGTCTGGGAGGACCAAGGACATGTCCGGTGTAACGCTGAACAAGGTCATTAAGAAATACGGTGAAACGCAGGTGATCCACGGGGTCGATCTGCACATCGAGGACGGCGAGTTCTGCGTCTTCGTCGGCCCCTCTGGCTGCGGCAAGTCTACGCTTCTGCGGATGATCGCGGGGCTGGAGGAAACCACCGACGGACAGATCGCCATCGGCGCGCGGGATGTGACGCGGATGGATCCGGCAGAGCGAGGCGTCGCGATGGTGTTTCAGACCTATGCGCTCTACCCGCATATGACCGTTGAGGAAAACATGGGGTTCGGATTGCGGATGAACGGCCATCCCAAGGCCGAAATCAAGGCCAAGGTGGCGGAAGCAAGCCGCGTGCTGAAGCTAGACGACTACCTGAAGCGCAAGCCAAAGGCGTTGTCTGGCGGGCAGCGGCAACGGGTGGCCATCGGGCGCGCGATTGTACGGGGCCCCGAGGTGTTCCTGTTTGACGAGCCGTTGTCGAACCTCGATGCGGAACTGCGCGTCGAGATGCGGGTAGAGATTGCCCGGCTACACAACGAGATCGGCGCGACGATGATCTATGTGACCCACGATCAGGTCGAGGCGATGACGCTGGCCGACAAGATCGTAGTGCTGCGCGGTGGCGTGATCGAACAGGCGGGCAAGCCGCTGGACCTGTATAACGACCCCGACAACCAGTTCGTGGCGGGCTTCATCGGCAGCCCCGCGATGAATTTCTTCCCCGGACGGGTTGCGGGTGGCAAAGTCCGCGTACCGGGACTTGATGTGATGGGACTGGATGCGCCGCGGGCGGCCAGTGACGGGCCTGTCACAGTCGGCGTGCGTCCGCAGATGCTGCGGCTGGCAGAAGGCGACACGCACACCGTCGATCTGTCAGAGCAACTGGGCGGAGTGGCCTATCACTACTTGGTGGCGGGTGACGGCACGCGAATCACGGTCGAAGCCCATGACCAGAGCGCACCCAAACCCGGCAGCAAGGTCGGCCTGAGCGTGGCCGACAACGCGGCGCTGTTCTTTGACGGCGCAAGCGGAGAGCGGTTGCGGTAAGAAAGCCGGGTGAACTCACCCATCCTTGGCGGGGATGTTGGGGTGGCGCCCTATTCCTCGTCCGGGATGTTCAGCAGCGACTTGGCCCCTTCCCCGAGCGGGATCGACGCGAACGGCCCGCCATGGCACATCTGGCCGGGGTCGGTTGGGTCGTGGGGGCCGGTTTCCGCCAGAATACGCTCTGCAAACTGCTCTGCATTGTCATTGGGCCGATAACCCAGGAACGCCGCGCCGCTGTTGTCGACCGGGCAGCGGTCATTGTCTGACACACCGTAGATGATAGAGAACCCGGCGACCGGCGTATCTATTGCCCGCGTCACAAGCTGCACCAAGTCCCCATCGGACAGCCAGCTGCCCAGGGCTCGTGCATTGCCCACGGGAGCACAGGACAGAATCCGCAGGCACACCGCCTCTAGCCCACGTTTTTCCCAGTACATGCGCCCCAGATCTTCTGCGAAGCATTTGGCCAGCCCATAGAACCCGTCGGGCCGGTGCGGCACATCGAGGCCGATGCACTCAGTTTTGGGGTACATCCCAACCGCATGGATCGACGAGGCATAGACCACGCGGCTTAGTCCATGCTGATACGCGGCTTCCCAGATGTTGTAGGCACCGATGAAATTGGGTCCAAGCAGCTCTTCGAACGGGGCCTCGTCCACAATCGCCCCGAAATGGACGACCATGTCAGCGCCCTCCAGCAGTGCCATGATCGCGGATTTATCGGCCAGATCGGCGCGAATATAGGTCTCGTTCGATTTTAGCTCCGCCAGGCTTTCAACGATATCCGATGTGACCAACTCTTCGCACATCTGCGACAACGGCCCGCGCAGGATGGTGCCAAGCCGCCCGGCGGCCCCGGTGAGGACGAGTTTCTTCATGGATATCTCCTTCGGGGTCAGATGACGGCGCCTTCGACCATGGCTTCACCCTTTGCGACGCGGTCATAGCTGAAGGGGGAAAGGTCGAAGCTGCGATATTCGCCGTGGGTGATCCATTCGGCAAGACCGCGGCCCATGGCGGGGGATTGTTGCAGCCCATGGCCGGAAAATCCGTTCATGAACAGGAAGTTTTCCACCTCGGGATGCGGGCCGAGAACGGCGTTCTGGTCGAGCGTGTTATAGGCATAGTGCCCGGTCCATTCGGTCACGATGCGGATCGACTCGAAGGCCGGGATACGGGTGGCGAGGATCGGCCAGACGTGGTTTTCCCACAAGCCGTGGTCCATGTTGAAATCGGATGGGTCGGCGGCCGGGTCCGGGTCGCCCTTGCTGCCGGCAAGATAGGTGGTGGGTCCATCCTGACGCACATGCACGCCAGACGGGTCGATGGTCAGCGGCAATTCCCGGTCGAGCGGCGTTTCAGCGGTGAAGATCCATGTGTAGCGCTTGCGGGGTTCCACCGGCAGATGCAGCCCCGCCATTGCCGCCACGCGGGCGGCACGGGGACCGGCGGCATTCACCACCTGCCCGCAGGCGATGGTCTGGCCATCCGCCAGCGTCACGCTTTCAATGCGCCCGCCCTTGCGGGTCACGGCGGTTACTTCGCCCTGAACATACTCGATCCCGCGCGCCTGCGCCTTCCGGCGGAACCATTCAAACAGCGTTCCGCCATCCCAATAGCCCTCGTCCTTGGTGTTGATGCTGCCAAGAACGATCCCGTCGAGGTCGTAAAACGGATAGTCGGCGGCGATCTGATCGGGCGTCAGCAGGCGGGTTTCGGCCCCGGCGGCCAATTGCACCTTCTGGTTGGCGCGTAGCACGTCGGCAAAGGCCTGATCCCCGGCGAGATAGAGATAGCCGTAATTCTGGACAGAGAGGTTCGGCACCCGTTCATCCCCGCCCATATTGGCGCGCAGATCCTTGATGAACTCTGCCGTAAACTGGGAAATCCGCACATTCAGCTCTGTCGAGAACTGCTGGCGGATGCAGGAATTCGTGTGTGCGGTGGAACACCACTGATAGCTCGGGTCGCGTTCCACGACCAAAACCGAGCCGTTGAAATCGGTATTCTCGGTCAACCACCATGCCAGCGAAGATCCCATGATCGCGCCGCCGATGATGACGACGTCATAGGATGATTTTTCCGGAACGGTTTTCATGATCCCCTCAGACAGATCGGGTCAGACCGCCATCCACGCGGATGTTCTGCCCGGTGATGTATCCTGCTGCGTCCGAGGCCAGAAACGCAATGGTTTCGCCAATCTCGTTTCGCGACGACCCATAGCGGCCCATGGGAATCTGCGATCTGAATTCCTCTTTCTCGGGCAAGCTGTCGATGAAGCCGGGCAGGACGTTGTTCATCCGCACGCCCTTGGGTGCGAATTCATCGGAGAAAAGCTTGGTGAAGCTGGCCAGACCGGCGCGGAAGACGGCAGAGGTCGGGAAGACCGGCGAGGGTTCGAACGTGGCGAAGGTCGAGATGTTGACGATCGCGCCGCCGCCCTGCGCCGCCATGATCGGGGCAACAAGGCGAGAGGGGCGCACTGCGGACAGGAAATAGACTTGCATCCCTTCGATCCAGTCCTCATCCGACAGCTCCAGAACCGGCGCGCGAGGGCCGTGACCGGCGGAATTCACCAGCGCGTCGATGCGGCCCCACCGGGTCATGGCGGCATCAACCAGCCGTTGCAGATCATCCGTTGACCTGTTCGAGCCGGTCACGCCGATGCCGCCAAGTTCCTGCGCCAGGGCCTCGCCCTTGCCGGAGGAAGACAGGATGCCCACCTCGAACCCCTTTGCGTGCAAGGCACGGGCCGCGTCGGCCCCCATGCCGGATCCACCGGCGCTGATCAGGGCAACCTTGGTCATTGGATATCCTTTCCCAGTCGGCCGGTTTCCAACGCAGCCGCAATATCATCCGGGCCAAGCCCGTAGTCCTGTGCCGCAGCTTCGGCGGAGATGTAGCCCAAGGCAAGATCGCGGCGTATGGCGGCGGGATCACGATCTTTCGGGTCGCCATAGCCAGCACCGCCGGGAAAGCCCATTTGCACAACACGGCCATGGGGAACGAACTGCTTGCCCTTGCCCTTCATCGGCGTGCCATCATCCTGACCAATCATGGTAGGGCCACCGGATTCACCCCCGCGCCGCCCCCGCGCGGGGTGGTGGACGCGGTCGAACATGGCGGAGAAATCCATTTCGTGCCCCGTGCGCGCGCCAACATCCATGACCTGGCCCAGACCCCCGCGATACTTACCGGCACCGCCACTATCGGGGCGCAGCTCTTTACGCCAGATGATCGCGGGGCCGACCTGTTCGGTGGCCTCGACCGGCATGGTCATGACACCGGATGGGAAGGCGGTGGCGCTCATCCCATCAAGCGTTGGCCGCGCGCCGGAACCGCCAGAGTTGAAGATCAGCACCTCGGCCCGTCTTGCACTTGCAGGCGCAGGCGCGTCGGTCCTCGGCCGCAGGCTGAGCTGGAAGTTGCACAGGCACCCCGCGCCCTCGGCGGGAACCGTGTCGGGCAACAGCGCGTCGAGCGCGTCATAGACGGTGTCGGGCACCATATGGCCGATGACATGCCTTAGCGCGACGGGGGCCGGGTGCGGAGCGTTGACGATGGTGTTTTCCGGCGCTGTAACCTCGAACGGGGCAAGGCTAGCCGCATTGTTCGGGATCTCGGGCGCGATGGCGCATTTCAGGGCGTAGCAGGCATAGGCCTTGGTGTAGACAAGGGGCACGTTGATGCCCTTGCGGTCCACGCCGCTGGTGCCCGCCCAATCGCAAAGGATACGGTCCCTTTCGATCGTCACTTTCACGCAAAGGTCAATCGGGTTGGAATAGCCGTCGATCCGCATATGGCCCTGTGCCGTACCTGGGGTCAGCGCATTGATGCGGTCGAGCGTGGCCTGAAGGGAATTCGTCAGGATGAAGTCGGAAATGCCGGAAAGGTCATCCAGCGCGAATTCATCCATCATGTCAGAAAGCCGCCGATGCCCGATCTCGTTGCAGGTGGCCAGTGCGTAGAGATCGCCCACCAGCTGATCAGGCTCGCGCACATTGCCCCGGATCATCGCCAGCAACGTCCTGTCCACCTCGCCCTTGTCGGCAAAGCGCATGATGGGGATATAAAGCCCCTCCTCATAGACCGAATTCGCGTCGGCCCCGAAGCCGCGCCCGCCAATATCCGTGACATGCGCGGTGCAGGCGAAGAACCCGATCAGGCGGCCATGGTGGAAGGACGGTGTCACCACGGTAATGTCATGCAGATGGCCGGTGCCCTCCCACGGGTCGTTGGTGATGTAGACATCGCCTTCGGCCATCGTGTCCCGCCAGATGCGACGGATGAAATGGCCCACGGCATCGGCCATGGCGTTGACGTGACCGGGCGTGCCAGTGACGGCCTGGGCCAGCATCTGTCCCATATCGTTGTAAACCCCGGCAGACAGGTCCCCCGCTTCGCGAACGGAAGTGGAAAAGGCGGTGCGCACCAACGCCTGCGCCTGTTCCTCAACCACGGAAATCAGGCGCGTCCACATGACCTGATAGGCGACCTGGCTCAGCTCAGTCATGGCGAGGCTCCTTCACTCGGATGTCGATACAGCCATCGGGTTGGGCCGTGGCTCGGCGACTGGTGGGCAGGACAATGGTGGTTTCATCCTCGGTGATGACGGCAGGGCCTTCGACCGTCGCACCTTCCGGCAGATCTGCGCGCGGGTGGACCTCGGCGGTGGTGCGTTTGGCCAAAGCGGGATCGAACATGTCGCGCCGACCCTGCGGGGAGGGGGCGTGGGATGCGGCAGCGGACCCTATTGGCGTGACACGGGGAACGGGCGTGTAGGCGTTCACCGACCAGACGGTGATCTCGGCCTCCATCCCGTCGACAGAGCGGCCGAAAAGGCGGGTATAGTCTTCCTCGAACCGTTTCAGGAACGTTGCCGCATCGGGATTGGCAGCCTCTTCCGGTGTCAGTGGCACGGGGATTTCCCATCCCTGGCCTGCGTAGCGCATGTAAACCTTGTAATCGGTAAGGATGTCCGCGTTGGCATCGCAGGAGCGCACGAAGCCGCGGGCTTCCTGTTCCATCTCTTGGAACAACGCGCGGATGCGGGCCGGGTCGAAGGACGACATCTTGGTGAAGACCGAACGGTTCGCTTCAAAACTGAACGGCGCACGCAGGAAGCCGATGGCAGAGCCGACGCCCGCGCCAACGGGCACCAAACACCGGTCGATGCCGAGCTTCTCGCACAGCCGTGCGGCATGAAGGGGGGCCGCGCCGCCAAAGGCGATCATGGTGTAGGTGGACAGGTCTTCACCGTTTTCCACCGCATGGACGCGGGCAGCGTTGGCCATGTTTTCATCGACCACTTCAGCAAGGCCGAAGGCGGCTTCGATCGCGTCCATATCCAAGCGGTCCGCAAGATGGGCCTTCAACGCCGCCTCGGACCGATCAGGATAAAGCGGGATGGAGCCACCGGCGAAATGGGCCGGATCGAGCTTGCCCAGAACAAGGTCGGCATCCGTCACGGCGGGCCTTTCGCCGCCGCGCCCATAGCAGGCGGGGCCAGGTTCCGATCCTGCGCTTTCGGGGCCCACGCGGATCTGGTTCAGCGCGTCCACATGCGCCAGCGACCCGCCCCCGGCCCCGATCTCCACCATGTCGATTACGGGAATGGAAATTGGCATACCCGAGCCCTTTTTGAAACGGTAGCTGCGGGCCACTTCGAAGACTCGGGCAGTCTTTGGCGTCTGGTGTTTGATCAGACAGATCTTGGCGGTTGTGCCGCCCATGTCAAAGCTAAGCACCCGGTCGAGCCCGTGCCGTGCCGCGATGTCGGCGGCGAAAACCGCGCCGCCTGCGGGGCCGGATTCGACCAAGCGCACCGGGAAATCCGCCGCCGTGTCGATGTCGATAATGCCACCACCCGAATGCATCAGGAAGACCGGGCAATCAGCACCTTCGTCGGCCAGCCTGCCCTTTAGGCGACCCAGATAGGACTTCATCAGCGGCTTGATATAGGCGTTGGCGATTGTCGTGTTGAAACGTTCATATTCGCGCATCTGCGGGCTGACCTGAGAGGACAGCGAGACCATGACGCCGGGCAGCCTTTCCGCCAGCACCTCGGCGATCAGCCGTTCATGGGCGTCGTTCACGTAGGAATGCAGCAGGCCCACGGCGATGCTTTCATAGCCTGCCTCGTGCAGGTCATCGGCGAGGCGTTCCACCTCGGTCCGGTCCAACGGGATCAGCGTGCCGCCATCGGCATCCATCCGTTCGCGGACGGTGTAGCGGCGGTTGCGCGGCAGCAAGGGCTCGGGCAGTTTCAGGTTCAGGTCATTCTGTTCGAACCGGCTTTCGGTGCGCATCTCGATCACATCGCGGAAGCCTTGCGTGGTGATCAGCGCCGTCTTGGCCCCGCGCCGCTCGATCAGCGCATTGGTGGCAAGCGTGGTGCCGTGGATGACCTGCGCAATCACGGCGGGCGCGATCCCGGCCTTGCCGCAGACCCGGTGCATCCCCTCGATAATCGCATCCTCTGGCGCCGAATAGGTGGTCAGAACCTTGGTGGAAAACCGGCCCCCCGGCCCTTCCAGAACAAGATCGGTGAAGGTGCCTCCGATATCGGCCCCCAACCTGTACGACTCGCCCATTGTGCCCTCCGCAATCGTGTTACGGGCAGGTTAGCGGACAGTGAGAATTTGGAAAAATCGAATGATGGTATTCATTGGATAACTATTCATTATCCTCTGGCGGGTAGAGACCAGATGCAATCTGAACCGCTGCGATCAGAAAAGCCGGCGCCGGATCGATCAGCCAGCGGGCTGCGAAGCGCAGGTCTTCGGGGTGCCAGCCATAGTCAACCTGCTGCAAGCGCCCGGTCTCCAGCGCCTCCTCCACCATCGGTGCGGGCAGGCAGGCGACGCCCAACCCGTCCCCCGCCAATTGCAGACAGGCGGCAATATTGGACGAGGGCACAAGCCGCACCGGCTGTTCGATCTGACGGAAATGCGCGTCGAGCTGCATGAACGGATACGATCCGCGCGCATGGGTCAGGATGCGATGTTCGGCAATCTCCGCGACTGCGACCGGGCCGTCAGCCAGGCCCAGGGCCGGGGACGCCACCCAAATATAGGGCGACTGACCAAGCGGTTCGGTATTGGGGGTGCGCTGATCGAAGGGGCCGTTCTGGAAGGTCAGGTCGATTTCCCGCGTGAAAAGCAGCTTCGACAGGTTTTCGGATAGGTCGATTGTCAGTTCCACGTCGACAGCGGGAAAGCGGTCTTTCATCTGCATCAGGAAGGGGCGAAGCCATGTCTGGGCGATCAGCTCTGTCACCCCCAACCGCAGCAGCCCGTCAAAGGCCGAGCCATCGCCGGTGGCCTCGAGGAACCCGTCAACGGCGGCAAGGATACGCCGGGCGGGGCCAAGCAGCTGCCGCCCTTCGCGGGTCAGGCGCACGGACCCCGCATCGCGGTCCATCAGCGTCAGGCGCAGGTGCTGTTCCAGCTGCGAAATGCGGTTCGAGATATTGGGCTGTGTGGTGTTCAGCCGCGCCGCCGCGCGCCGGAAGCTACCCAGATCGGCCACATGCACGAAGGCTTCGATATGTTTGAGGTTGAAGCGGGGCATCCTCGGCTCTTCAGGGGGCGGGGTGACCCCACCCTTCCGCCTTTGGCGCAGCTTGTCCAGCGCCCGCCATCAGCCTTCAATGGTCGGCTGTGTTTGGGTTACGATGGCCGCAGGCTTGCCGTCAGGTCGCAGAATGGTGGTCTGCCAGATCGTGGTGCGGCGGCCGAGGTGGATCGGCTCACGGCGCGCGACAGCTACCTCTCCAATCGCAATGGGGCGTAGGAAGTTGGTTTTGGATTCGATGGTTGTGGTGGTCTGACCCTTCGACAGATTCAGCGCCGCCGCCGTGCCCGCCAGTGAATCCGCCAGCGCCATGATCGCGCCGCCATGCATGACACCGTTACGGTTGGCGTGGTGGGCTGCGACCTCGACCCTGCCGCTGACACGATCAGGCGCCAGCCCTGTAAGCCGCACCCCCAACCAGCGTGGAAATTCGGGCAGCCAGTCGTCAAGGGGGCGGTCGGACATTACAGATCTCCTTGATTGCCGGGATCGGCTATCGCGCGGCGCGCCAAGGAATGCAATCGCCAAAGCCATGGGCAAATGCGCTTGTCTTGGCAGTGGGTCCGGCGCAGTTTGACCATCTACGGAGGCCCCATGATCACTCAAAGACTGACCAACGCTGACCTGGCCGAGCTGATCGACTGGCGGCGCGCGCTGCATCGCCAGCCCGAGATATCGGGGCAGGAGATCGAAACCGCGCGCCAGGTGCGCGGAATGCTGGAGGCGACCTCTCCTGACCGAATCGTGACGGGGCTTGGCGGGCACGGGGTTGCGGCGATGTATGACAGCGGGCAGCCTGGACCGCGTGTGCTGCTGCGGTGCGAGCTTGACGGGCTACCGATTACGGAATTGTCCGACCACCCGCACCGGTCCCGGATCGATGGCAAGGGGCACCTTTGCGGGCATGACGGGCACATGGCGATGCTGGCGGGCATGGCGCGATTGCTGGGGCGGGGCCGGCCTACACGGGGCTCGGTCGTACTGATGTTCCAGCCCGCCGAAGAAACCGGTGAGGGCGCGGCGAGGGTGGTGGCCGATCCGGGTTTTGCCGAGCTTAGGCCCGACTATGCCTTTGCCATCCATAACTTCCCCGGAATGCCACTCGGCCATGTGGGCGTGGTTGACGGCCCGGCCAGTTGCGCCTCTCGCGGGATGCGGGTGCGGTTGACGGGGCGGACGGCCCATGCATCGCAACCCGAGACGGGGCAGTCCCCAGCCCCCGCGCTTGCCCGGTTGATGCTGGACCTGCCCGACCTGTCGCAGGGCGCGGACCTGAGCGACCCGAATTTCGCTCTGGTCACCGTATGCCACGCTCGGTTGGGCGAACCTGCCTTTGGCATCGCACCGGGGGAGGCAGAGATCTATGCCACCCTGCGCAGCCTGACAGATGCGGGAATGGAGGCGCTGATTGCACGGGCAGAGGCCCTGAGGCAGGATGCCGCCGGGGATCTGGGTCTGTCCATCGACTATCACGACATATTTCCTGCCTGCACAAACACTCCGAAAGCGGCAGAGATCGTTCGTCGGGCCGGGGCACAGATAGGTCTGACGACAGGACCGGGCCTACTGCCGATGCGCCCGTCCGAGGATTTTGGCCGCTACGGCACGGCCACCGGAGCGGAAAGCGCCTTCATCCTGCTTGGAGCGGGACTGGATGGCCCCGATCTGTACAACCCCGATTATGACTTTCCCGACGATCTGATCGGACCGGGAACAGCGCTGTTCGGTGCCATTCTGAATGACATTCTAGGCAGCTGACGCGGATCAGGCGCTATAGGCCGCAACACTGGCCGCCGCGCCGTTTTCGCAAAGGCCGACATAGGCGCGGGTGACAGCCCCGGCGAAACCGGGATTCGCGGCGAGGGTGGCGTCGAAGATCTGATCGACCGCCAGCAGCGCCGCGACCTTAGCAGCGGGGTCATCCGCCCCGTCCGACACAGCGCGCAGATGACCGGCCAACGGGTCACGCACGTCAATGGGCTGGCCAGCGTCATCAACGCCGCCCACATAGCGCATCCATGCCGCCACGACGAGCGCCAGACCCGAAACGTCTCGGCCCGCGGCAAGGTTTTCCACCACCGGTCCCAGAATGCGTTGCGGCAGTTTCTGAGAGCCATCCATTGCGATCTGCCATGTGCGGTGCCGGATCGCCGGGTTGCGATAGCGGGTCATCAGGGCAGCGGTATAGGCAGGCAGGTCTTCGCCTTCTGGCTGCGAAACGGTTGGCAGGATCTCGTCCCGCCACAGCTTTTCGCACAGGGCTGCGAAAGCGGGGTCAGCAACGGTATCTGATACGGTGTCATAGCCTGCGAGATAGCCGAGATAGGCCAGCGCCGAATGGGTGCCGTTCAGGCAGCGCAGCTTCATCGTTTCAAAGGCCGAGACATCTCGCACGAACTGCGCCCCACCCGCGTCCCATCCGGGGCGGGCATTGTCGGTGAAATCGTCCTCGATCACCCATTGGCGGAACGGTTCGTGCCAGACGCAGGCCGGGTCGTGATAGCCCGTAAGCGCCGACAGTCGTTCAACATCCTCCGGCGTTGTCGCGGGGGTGATCCGATCCACCATCGTGGCTGGAAATTTGACCCCTTCCGCGATCCAGTCGGCCAATTGCGGGTCACGGGCACGGGCGAAATCCAGCACCACACCGCGCGCTAGCGGGCCGTTGGAGGGCAGGTTATCGCAAGACAGCACCGTGAAGGGGGCGACCCCGGCAAGACGGCGGCGGTTCAGCGCCTCGACCAGAAATCCCGGCGCGCTGCGCGGCTGCGCGGGGTTTGCCAGATCATGCGCGATGTCGGGATCATCCAGGCGCGACCGCCCCGTGGCAGGGTTGTGGCAATAGCCCTTCTCGGTGATCGTCAGTGACACGATTTTCGTTGCCGGCGCGGTCATGCGGTCCAGCACTGCGGCGGGATCATCGGGGGCGACCAGAACCTCTGACACAGAAGTGATGACGCGGGGTTGCGGCCCATCAGCGCCAAGCGCAACTGCGGTATAAGCCCCGCCCTGCGGCATCATCTGCTCGCGCGCATCAGGGCTGCGCAGGCTGACCGCGCAAATCCCCCAAGGGCCGCCGTCACGGGCCATGGCATCGGCGGTATAGACCGCGTTGAAGGCGCGAAAGAACGCGCCGGGGCCAAGGTGAACGATGCCAATAGGGGCGGCAGGCTCGGTTCGGGTCAGGCGGGGGATGGTCACAGGCGGTAGGCCTCCTTCGCCAAGCGGTAGCTGAGGTCACGGGCCAGCTCGAACGCCTCGGTTTCGCGCAAGCGTCCGCTGCGCACCAGCGTCGCCAGATAAGCGCAATCCACGCGGCGGGCGACGTCATGGCGGGCGGGGATCGAACAGAAGGCGCGGGTGTCGTCGTTGAAGCCGACGGTATTGTAAAAACCGCAGGTTTCGGTGGTGGCCTCTCGGAACCGGCGCATTCCTTCGGGGCTGTCAAAGAACCACCATGGCGGACCAAGTCTGAGCGCTGGATAGGCCCCGGCCAGCGGTGCCAGTTCTCTCGCTTGGGTGGTTTCATCGAGGGTGAAGAGGATGATCGTCAAATCAGGTTCCATCCCGACAGAATCCAGCAGCGGCTTTAGCCCGCCCACAAAATCCGCCCGCATAGGGATGTCAAAGCCCCTGTCCCGGCCAAAGCCTGCAAAAACCGGCGCGGAATGGTTGCGCCACGATCCGGGGTGGATCTGCATGATCAGCCCGTCATCGAGGCTCATCCTTGCCATTTCGGTCAACATCTGGCCCCGGAAGAGATCGGCCTCCTCTGCCGTGCAGGCGCCGGTCAGCGCCTTCTGAAACAGGGCAGCGGCCTCAGCCGCGGGCAGATCGGCGGTGCGGGTGCTGGCATGGCCATGGTCGGTGGCGGTTGCACCGTGGTGCTTGAAGACCGCCCGCCGGACGCGATGCGCGGCGAGATACCCCTGCCATGTGGTGGTGTCCTCGCCCGTCAGGTTGCCCAGTTGGGCAATATTTTCCGCAAAGTCAGATGTTTCCGGGTCCACGACCGTATCGGGCCTATAGGTCGGTATCACCCGACCGGACCAATCACTGTCGGCAATCCGAGCGTGAGAGGACAGGTCATCCAGCGCGCTGTCGGTGGTGGCGAGGCAGTCGATCTTGAACCGGTCGAACAGGGCGCGGGGGCGGTAGGCATCCTGCGCCAGAAGTGCCTCGATATGGTCATAGGCGGAGTCTGCGGTGTCAGCAGTCAGGGGCTCGGTCAGGCCGAAGACATGCTCGAACGCATGGTTCAGCCACAGGGCTGACGGGGTGCCGCGAAACAGGTGAAAATGGCTGGCGAACCGCCGCCAGATCACGCGCGGATCGGTTTCAACAGGGCGGCCATCGGCAGAGGGCACCCCAAGATCGGCAAGTGATACACCCTGAGAAACCAGCATCCTGAACACGTAGTGGTCGGGGATCACGAACAGCGCAGCGGGATTCGGGAAGCGGCCATTGGCGGCAAACCAAGCCGGGTCGCAATGTCCATGGGGACTGATGATCGGCAGATCGGCTACGTGATCATAGAGAGCCCGGGCCAGCCCACGCGCGCCCGGATCAAGCGGAAACAGACGGTCCGGGTCAGTCAGCGCCATGCGAATATGTCCTTGAGCAGCAATGGTTCGCAAACTAATATGCTAGTCTATCAGACCTGTCAAAGCAGAACCCGATGCCACTAGCACCCCTGCCCCAGATCCAGCCTGCCAAAACTACGGATATGGTCTTTGACCAGCTCTACGAATCTATCATATCGCTGGCGCTGGCACCGGGTGCAAAAATCTCCGAGGCCGAGGTTGCGGGTGATCTCGGGGTGTCCCGCCAACCGGTGCGCGATGCGTTTTTTCGTCTGTCCAAGCTTGGGTTTCTGTCGATCCGCCCGCAACGGGCGACGCTTGTCACGCGCATTTCGGAGACGGCGGTTTTGCGTGCGGCCTTCATCCGCACAGCGCTGGAACTGGCCTGCCTTCGGGCTGCTTTGCCCCGGCTGACGGCGCGGGATCTGGAACAGCTGGAAAAAGACATCACAGCCCAGGAAGCCGCCAGCGCGGCCGGGGACAAGGCCGGATTCCATGCTCTAGACGACCGGTTTCACCGCCGCATCTGCGAGGTTGCGGGTCATGGCTATGCTTGGGATTTGATCCGTGAACACAAGGCCCACATGGACCGGGTGCGGTTCCTGTCGCTGTCATTTGGCAGCGTCGACGCGTTGGACGATCACCGGCAGTTGCTGCGCGCGATGACGCGTGGTGATGGGCGCGAAGCGGAAGAGATCATGCATCGCCACCTGAACCGAATCCAAGCGGTCACGTCACGTCTGCGCGCGGACCACCCCGCCTATTTCGAGGAGGACACCGCATGACCCGGACGCTGATGACCATAGGGGAATGCATGGTTGAAATGGCGCCGACCCCGGACGGTCACTTCGCCATGAGCTTTGCGGGCGACATGTTCAACACGGTCTGGTACGCACGGCGTTGCGCCGGCAATGGCCTGCGCGTGGCGTTCCTATCCGCCATTGGGGACGACGCCGTTTCGGCTGATATGGAACGGTTCATGCGGTCGGCCGGGGTGGAGCCAATCTTGCCCGTGGTGCCGGGCAAAAGCGTGGGGCTGTACCTGATCTCATTGAACAACGGCGAGCGCAGCTTTTCCTACTGGCGATCAGATTCCGCCGCGCGGCGATTGACGGACGGGATAGATCAGTTGCCGGGGTTGGGCGCGGGCGATTGGGTTCTGATCTCTGGCATCACGCTGGCGATTCTCAACACCTCCCGGCGTGACAGGCTGATGACGCTTCTGCACGATGCACACACACGCGGGGTTGGCATTGCGTTCGATCCCAATATTCGCCCACGCCTGTGGGACAATTCTGACGAGATGCGCCATTGGATCATGCAAGCGGCGGCGTCTGCCGATCTCGTGCTGCCATCCTTCGACGATGAGGCCACCCATTTCGGGGATCACACGCCTGACGCCACAATCGCCCGCTATCGGGAGGCCGGGGCCGGCTGCGTCGTGGTCAAGAACGGGCCGGGGCAGGTCTGTGCGGCAGAGGGTGACGCGCCCGTGCTGTGCGTTCAGCCGCCTGTTGTATCGGATGTCGTCGACACGACAGCGGCGGGCGATGCCTTTAACGGTGGGTTTCTGGCGGCCCGAATCGGCGGCGCGAGCCTGCACGACAGTATCGGCGCCGGATGTGCGCTGGCCGCACGCGTCATCGGTGCGCGCGGGGCCCTGGTGGCGGTGGAGCTCAACCCGACCTGAGCGCCAGGTCAGCGCATCGGTGAAAACAAGGCGTCGGTCAGGGTGCAATCCCGCGCCACATCCGGTGCGCAATTGCGCGGCTCCAGATCCCGTGTCAGGCAAATGCGGACTTCCTGCACGCGCCCTGCGCGACAGGTGACTGTCATCATGTCATCCGACAGATGCGGGTTGGCCTCCAGGAATGCCTCTTCGATCACCTCGGCGGGCAGGCGGACCTCCCGGTCCAGCTGCCGCAGCAGGGTCGGGCGTTCGACGCTTTCATAGGCCAGTCGCGACAGGGCGTAATAGTCACTGGCCGACAGGCCCGAGCAGACCCCATGCTTGTTCCACTGATACCAGGCCAGGCCGGACGTCCCCATGATGTCCGCCATGGCATTGGTCATGCTGCGCGACGGGTTGCGTTCCAGGGTGGGGCAGAAAGCGGGCCAGCCATCTTCGTATTGCGGCCAAAGCCCGTGCAGGGTGAAGCCGAACCCTTGCCCCGGATCGCATTGCGGAGACCCACGGTCATCGCCTTCGATCGCGCACCAGGACGGTGTCCAGCTGAGCGCCATAACATAGTAATCGAAATCGCCCGCCGGTTCCCCGTCTGCCCGCGCCATGCCCGCCAGCATGACAAACGCCAAGAATGCTCTGATCATTTGCCCTTCCCAAGTCGTGCCTTCCCGCTTATATACGCCTCGACCTCCCTTACAATAAGGAAGCGCGGGGCCCGCCCCGCCAGCCGAGTCACGGCACAGGGGAGATTTGTTTTCGCGAAGGAGCGACCGAGATGAACAAACCGATCATGGCAAAAGCCACTGCCGTCTGGCTGGTGGACAACACCACGCTTTCGTTCAAGCAGATCGGCGATTTCTGTGGCCTTCACGAGCTGGAGGTTCAGGGCATCGCCGACGGCGATGTTGCGGCAGGCGTGAAGGGCTTTGACCCTGTTGCCAACAACCAGCTGAGCCAGGAAGAAATCGACGCGGCCGAAAAAGACCCGGCGCACAAGCTGAAGCTGAAATTCTACGCCGCTGCCGTGGGCGAGGAAAAGCGTCGTGGCCCGCGTTACACGCCGCTGTCCAAGCGTCAGGACCGTCCAAACTCGATCCTGTGGCTGGTCAAGTTCCACCCCGAACTGACCGACGGCCAGATCGCCAAACTGGTCGGCACAACCAAGCCGACTATCCAGTCGATCCGCGAACGCACCCACTGGAACATTTCGAACATGCAGCCCATCGACCCGGTGGCGCTTGGCCTGTGCAAACAGTCCGAACTGGATGCTGCCGTTCAGAAGGCCGCCGCCAAAGCCGCCCGCGAAGGTGTGGCGATGACAGATGACGAACGCCGCAAGCTGGTGTCGACGGAAACCTCGCTTGGCATGGATACCGAGGCGCGCATTCCGTCCTCGATCTCCGGTCTGGAGACCTTCTCGCTCACTGATAACGACCGCGAAGAGGATGATGACAAGGGCGATCTGCTGGATGCCGACAGCTTCTTCAACCTGCCTTCTGGCGGGGATGACGACGAAGACGAACAGCCCTGATCGGTTCTTAGAGCCTGTAAAACCTCCGGTCGTCCCGCGACCGGGGGTTTTTTCTTGGCCGGGCTCTGCGCTATCACAGTTCCACGAATTTTTTTAAGCGGAGCTATTGATGAAACATATTGCCCTTGTCGCGGTGCTGTTTGCGGTGCCGGTTCCCGCCCTTGCCGATGCCATCCATTGCGAACTGCCGTGGTTTGCCCGCAACCTGATATTCGACCGGGCCGGCTACTGTTTTGGCTCGGCCCTCGGGCGCGCGACCTTTGACAATTCGGATTGCACGGGAACCGAGATCACCCTGTCGAACCGGGACCGGGCCGCCGTTGATCACATTCGCGGGCTAGAGGCTGACTAGAGCTGCGCCATCGACAGCAGCGCCCCTCGCCTGGAGCATCTGGCGCAGTTCGAACATCTGCGGAATGCCGAGGTGATTCCCGCCCCGGTCGAACATGAAAGCGGGTGCATCGGGTATCAGGGTTCAGTTCTGCCCCTGCGCGCTGCGCCGATCGCAGATGGGCGCGTGATCGGGGAACTGCGCCCCGGTGACAACATCAGCTTCATCTTCCTCAATGAAGGCCCATGGGACTACGTACTGATCTCGAACGAGGACGACCCGGATGGCACCCGTCGCGCGGGATGGGCACCCGTCGCCAATGTTCAGATCGACTGCGACATGTATGCCGGGTATATGACGCGGGTCGTCGGTATTTTTGCACTCTACGGCCCGGTGTCCTAAGCTCGATTCCGATTCCACTGAGGAGGGGACCCCATGCGCCGCGTTCTGATCACCCTCGCCTTGCTTGGCCTGGCGGCCCCGGCACTTGCAAACGAGCCCTATTGTGAACAGCCCTGGTTCATTCGCAACCTCATCTTCGATCGGGCCGGGTTCTGCTTTTCATCGCCGCTTGGAGAGGCCGTCTTTGACAATTCCGACTGCACCGGGACTGATGTGGTTCTCTCTCAGCGCGACCGCGAGGCTGTGGCCCTGATCCTCGAAATGGAAGACCTGCTGGACTGTACTATGGACACGTCGGGTCAGACCCTATCCACATTGCCAGAGCTAAACCAGCTGCGCCGCTTCGCGCTGCTGCCGATCCCGGTTGATGCCGCCAGCGGCTGTATCGGCTATCTTGGTCCTCAACTGCCCCTGCTTGAGGCACCGGGCGCTCATAACGGGCCGGTACTGGGCACATTGACACTGGAAAGCAGCATCCTGTTCGACTTCCTGCCTGAGAACGGCTGGGAATTCGTCACCGTCTATCCCAACGGGTGGGAAGGCCCGCCCGGACCATCGGGATGGGTCGACCTGGGTGGTCAGATGCCGGACTGCCGTCAGGTTGCAGGATAGCGCGGCGCGGCCCGCATCTCAGTGCGCCGCCGTGCCTACATTATCGAGCAGCGTGCGCCCACCATCCACGGTGATGACCTCTCCGGTGACAAAGGCTGCCCCATCGGAACACAGGAACTGCACCGCGCCCGTGATCTCTCTGGCCGAGGCGATGCGACCCATGGGGGTGCAGTGCTTGATCTGTTCGCGCAGGTCGCGATTATCCTTCAGCGTTTCCTGAAGGCTGTTCGACATCAGCGACCCAAAGGCCACGCCATTCACCCTGATCCGGTGCGGCGCCAGGGCCACGGCCAGGCTGCGCGTTGCCTGATCCAGCGCGGCAGCGCTGATCGAGTAGGCCAGCAGGTCGGGATGCGTGCGCCGCGCCGCAATCGAGGACAGGTTGACGATGGACCCGATTGGCCCGTGCTCAACCCCGTCTTCCTCGGCCTGCGCTATCATCCGTTTGGCCACGGCCTGCGACAGACGCAATGCTGTGAACATGTTCTGTTCCATCAGCGTTTCGACCGTTTTGTCGGATGGGTCCAGCGGGTCGGATGACATCACCTGCCGCGAGGCGTTCACCAGGATATCCACCCGGTCAAAGGCGTCGATGGTCGCCGACAAAAGGTTCGCCACGGTCAGCTTTTCGCGAAGATCACCCGCGAAATATCGCACCTGGTCTTCATCTTTCGCGGCATCGCCCACCTCGTCCGCCAGACGGGTTTCATCCCTGTCTGCCAGCATAACCTTGGCACCGCGTTCGATGAAATGACGGGCAATCGCCAGCCCGACGCCATTGGCCGCGCCGGTGATGATGGCCGTTTTGCCCTGGATGGAAAGCGACATGTTCCGTCTCCCGTCGTCTGTCAGCCGCGGCGCGTGCCCTTGGGCTTGCCCGCCTGATAGAGTTTGTAACCCGCGATTTCTGCCAACTGCTTGCCGGTTCCGAAATGCGCTTTCAGCGTTGCTTCATAGGGCAAATGCTGGTTCGCGACCATGAAGAATTGACCCGAAGGTTTCAGCATCCGCGCAGCCGCCGCAATGAACCCCTGCCCAAGCGCCGGATCAGCCGCACGGCCCGCATGGAACGGTGGGTTCGAGATGATCGCGTCATACTGCGCCTCTGGCTGGAACGTGGTCACATCCCCCCAGAAGAACCGCGCACGCGGATCGTCCACATTGGCCCGTGCAGCCTGCAACGCGGAATATTCCGCTTCGATCAGGTCCAGCGCCGCGATGCTCTCCTGCTCTTCCAGCAGCACTGCCGACATATAGCCCCAGCCCGCGCCCAGATCGGCCACCCGGCCCTTCAGCTGCGGCACCAGAGCCACCAGAACCTCGGACCCCTGATCGGCCCCATCGGGCGAGAACATGCCAGGGGCGGTAACGAATCCGTCCTCGGTTTCGCCCGGTTCCGCGATCCAGTCGGCCACGGCATCTGGCAGGGTTTCAGGCCGGGTCAGCCAGAAAAGCTTGCCATGCGCCTTCGACATTGTCCCATCCAGCGGCAGCACCTTCTTGACCGCCTTAAGGATCGATTCGATCCCCTCGTCCTTCTGCCCATCCACTGCGATCACCCCGCCGGGTTGGACAAACGACAAGGCTTCGGCGACCAGCGACAGGCTCTCTCCCTTGCTTTTCACGATCTGCACCAGCGCGGCGGTGAATTCTCCTTCGGGCTCCACTCTCGCGTCCAGCCCGCGCGCTGCCAGCCGATCATGATCCGGGGCAAAGCCCTGCACCGCTTGCACGCGCTCTTGCCCAAGCGCATGGAAATCTGCCTCGGCCCTAGCCCGCAGCACCAGAACGGGGCCTGCCTCTGGCCAGGTCATGTCGCCGTCTTCCAGCGCGAGGGTCCAACGATCGGGGGTCATAGGTCAGGGAACGGCCCGGCGGCTATTCCTCTTTCTCCATGGTACATTGCAGGGGGTGCTGATTGCGGCGGGCGAAATCCATGACCTGCGCGACCTTGGTTTCAGCGATCTCATAGGAAAACACGCCCACAACCGCCAAGCCCTTCTTGTGAACGGTCAGCATGATCTCCACTGCCTGGCTGTGCCCGATCCCGAAGAACCGTTCCAATACATGCACCACGAATTCCATCGGGGTGTAATCGTCATTCAGCAGCATCACCTTGTACATCGGCGGCCGCTGAGTCTTGGGCTTGGTCTGCGTCAGCAGATCAGCGTCATTGCCGGGGGCAGTCTTGTCCGCCAGATATGTCGGGGTATCGATTGCCATCGCAGGGTTCCGGGAGTCGCAGAGTTTCGGTAGGGGTCACTATATAAGCTGCTCCCCCTCGCAGAAAAGGGGGGGATTGTCACGAGAGATGCGTCGAGGGGCCAGAATGGCGGTGAAATTGCAAACAATCGGTTTCGATGCCGACGATACGCTGTGGCAGAATGAAACCTTCTTTCACATCACGCAGGCCCGGTTTGCCGATCTTCTGGCGGATTTCACCGAACGCGACCACCTGATGGACCGGCTGTTGCAGGCGGAGAAACGCAATATCGGGCGCTATGGATTCGGCATAAAGGGCTTCATGCTGTCGATGATCGAGACCGCCATCGAAGTCACCGACCATCAGGTGCCCGCCACGGTGATCTCTGAAATCCTCGCTGCCGGGCAAGAGATGCTAAGCCACCCCATCCACCTGTTGCCCTATGCGCAAGAGGCGGTCGAGCGGCTGGCCGACAGTCACCGGATCGTGCTGATCACCAAAGGCGACCTGCTGGATCAGGAACGCAAGCTGGCGCAATCGGGTCTGGGCGAGCTTTTTCACGGGGTCGAGATCGTGTCGAACAAAACTCCCGATATCTACGCCGCTGCCTTCGCCCGCCATGGATCGGGTCCTGACACCGCAATGATGGTGGGCAATTCGATGAAATCCGATGTGGTTCCAGCCATCCAAGCCGGGGCCTTCGGAACTTATGTCCCCCATGGCCTGACATGGGAGCTGGAACATGCAGAGGCTCCCGACTCCCACCCCCGTTTCCACGAAATTCCCGACCTCTCTGCCCTTCCGGCGCTGATCGAAGACATCGAATCCTGATCCTTCTTCTTTGCCCAAATACTCCCGCCGGAGGCATCCACACTTCACCAGGCTTGCAACCCAAGGCATGGCGCCCAACGATCTCCACGGGTCCGTGGAAACACGCGCCGAGGAGGTCCCCGCGTTAGCGGGGGGTGACGAGGCGCGTTCCCGGGTCGGTGCCGAAGGCAGCGAAACCGACTGCCCAATTCAGAAAAGGAATCGATTGACTATTTTGTTAATTAACCATTATGTTACTAAACTATGGAGAGCAACCACACCACCCTCGCCCCAAAATTCGCAGCACTTGGCGATCCCACCCGGCTGGCCATTGTCACCCGGCTGATGTCCGACGGACCGCAAAGCGCCGGGGATCTACAGGATATCGCAGACATTTCCGCCCCGGCCATTTCCAGGCATCTCAAGGTGCTGCGGCAGGCCGGTGTCATCCGCCAGCAGATCGACGCGCAACGGCGGATCTACTCCATCGAGCCCGAGGCGATTCAGGCCATCGGCAACTGGACCATTTCCAAACGTGAATTCTGGGAGGGGAGCCTGGACCGGCTTTCCCGGATCCTCGATAGCCAGAAGGAGATCTGACCTTGGCCGAACTCACCCTCTCCCGCCATTATGCCGCAAGCCCCGAAAAGGTTTTCGCGGCGGTTACGCAACCCGAGTTCCTGCTTCAGTGGTGGGGGCCCGAGGGGCTCCGCGTCGAGGCGGACAGTCTTGATTTCACCCGGCTCGGACCCTGGGGGTCAGTGATGATCAATGACGAAGGGACCCGTTACAAAGTGACGGGCCATGTGACCCATGTGGATCCGCCCCGGTCCGTCGGATTCACTTGGGCCTGGCATGATGACACCGATCAGCACGGCCAGGAAAGCCACGTGACCTTCACGGTCGAGCCGGACGGGTCGGGCGGTGCGCATTTCCGCCTCAGCCATGTCGACCTTGCCGATGAAGATTCCACCATCAATCACAGCACTGGCTGGAGCTCGTCCCTGAACAAGCTCGACGCCGTGTTCGCATCTTAACCATCAGGAGTAACTCAATTGCCCAAATTCATTTTTGTCTATCACGGCGGCTCGGCACCGCAGAGCGAAGCAGAGCAGCAGCAGGTCATGGCCGCCTGGGGCGCGTGGATGGGTGGGCTTGGCGCCGCCCTGGCTGATGGCGGCGCGCCCGTCGGCCTGTCAAAGACGGTCAGCGCCACAGGCGTTGCCGATGATGGCGGTCCCAACCCGGCTTCGGGCTATTCGATTGTCGAAGCCCCTGATCAGGCAGCAGCCGTGACCATGGCGCAGGGCTGCCCGATCCTCGATGCTGGCGGCAGCGTCGAAGTGGCCGAGATCCACCAGATGTGATCGCCCGTGTGCGGGCGGGTCTTGCCCCGGCCGCACACCCCGATCACAGTGCGCGCGTCCCACAGCCAAACCCGCCCACCTGATGATCGACGCCCGCCTCCTCCCCCTGCAACACCGCTTGCTAGCCCCGCTCGCGCGTCTGATGGCGCGGTTTGGGATGCGTGCCGATCAGGTGACGCTGTCCGGATTTGCCCTTGGTCTTCTGGTGTTACCGGCGCTCTGGTCAGGCCATACTGGCCTTGCGCTTGTGCTGATCGGGCTGAACCGGCTGGCTGACGGGCTCGATGGCGCTCTGGCTCGGCTTCAAGGTCCAACAGATCGGGGGGCCTTCCTTGATATCGCGCTCGACTTTCTGTTCTACGCACTGGTCCCGCTTGGCTTCGCGCTGACAGATCCTGCCATGAATGCCCTGCCCGCTGCAATTTTGCTGACCAGTTTCGTGGGCACAGGGTCTTCGTTTCTTGCCTTCTCGGTTCTGGCCCAGAAACGCGGGGTGAAGCCTGCCGACTACCCGTCCAAGGGCATCGCTTATCTGGGCGGCCTGACCGAGGGGGCCGAGACCATCCTGTTCTTCGTCGCCATCTGCCTTTGGCCCACGGCCTTTCCGATACTGGCCTACGCCTTTGCCACCGCTGCGTTCATCACCACTGTATCGCGCTGGCTGATCGGCTGGCGGCTGTTCCACCCCTAACCCTGAGAGGGCCAGTGCAAATGCTCGTCATCTATGATCACCGGATGACTGTGTTGCCGCGCCCCGCCATGTGCCTTGATATGCGGATGATCGGCCGGAAGGTCCGGGTGGGTGTGCTCAATCGCGTCCGCAATCCTGCGTGGCCAGACCCACATGGCCAACACAACCGATCCGGCCGCGATCATCGCCAACACCATCAGCGTCGCCTCCAACCCCAGCCACGGTCCCAGCCATCCCGCCGCCGGATAGGCCATCAACCAGCAGGCATGGGACAAAGCAAACTGTGCCGTGAAGATCGCCGGCCGGTCCTCTTCATGGGCGGACCGGCGCAAAAGACGGCCCGAGGGCGTCATCACAGCCGAGTTGCACAGTCCCATAGCCGCCCAAACCGCCAGTAACAGCCCCCAGCTCTGTCCCCCTGCATACAGCACCGCCGAATAGCCAAACCCCAGCAGAACCAACCCGGACGCGCCCGTCAGCATCACAACCCGATCGGCCAGCCGCTGCAACACCCGTGGCAAAGCCAGCGCCGCCGCCATTGACCCGGCCCCAAAGGCCGCCATCACCATGGCGACGTCTCTTTCGCCGCCACCAAAGCGCCCACGCACCAACACCACTGTATCGACAAGCACAAATGCGATCACCGCCGCCACGGCCATGTTCAACGCCAGCAGTCCCCTCAGGCGCGGGGTTGCAAGGTAAATGAACGTCCCGCGTGTCAGCCGCTGCCGGAACGGCCGCTGCACCACATCAGCCCGCGCAGGCAAGGATACGCTCAGGATCAGCAGCGCCGAGATCAGGAAACCGGCCACCGTACCGATGAACAGCATCGAGTAGCTTATGACCAGCAGCAAGATCCCGGCGATGGTCGGGCTCAGCAGGTTTTCCAGGTCATAAGCCAGCCGCGACAGGGACAGTGCATTGGTATAATCGGCCTCATCGGTCAGAACGTCAGGGATCGTCGCCTGAAACGCGGGCGTAAAACTGGCCGATGCCGCCTGAAGCACGAAGATCAGCCCGTAGATCTGCCAGATCGAGTCGATAAACGGCAGCGCCAGCGCAACACCCGCACGGATCAGATCGGCCCCTACAAGCACCGCCTTGCGCGGCAGATGTGCCAAAGCCGCCGCCAGCACCGGCGACAACACCACATAAGCCACCATCTTCAGCGTCAGCGCGGTGCCCAGAACCGTCCCCGCCCGATCGCCCGCAATCTCATAGGCAAGCAGCGCAAGCGCCACAGTCAACAGCCCGGTGCCAAGCAACGCCACCACCTGCGCGGCGAAAAGCCGGGCAAAGACGGTATGTTTCAAGATGCTTAACATGGCTGATCAATCCTTGGGCAAAGTCGCGAAGCCAGCATTCAAGGGCTGCAGAATATCTGCCACAACCCCGCGGAACCACCGATGTGCCGGCGTGGTGCTTTGCCGTTTGTGCCACATCATGCCCAATAGCGGCACGGGCAAGTCAAGCGGCGCTGCATAGCTGTCCAGCCCGTAATCAGCGGCCATGCTATCCGCAAGCTGCACGGGGACCAAAGCAACGAGATCGCTTGCCGCAACCGTCCTCATGATGCCAGGAAAGCTGTTCATCGTCATGACCACCTTGCGCCGACGCCCCACCCGCCGCAACGCCTCGTCTCCGAAGGATTCAAACTTGCCTTCGACCGAGAACAAGACATGCCCAAGCTCGCAGAACAGGTCGATTGGAATGACGTTTCCGGGCGCAACACCCGCCCGCTTCAATCGGTCGTGCCCCTTGCGGGCAATCAGTTTGAAGGGCGAATGAAACAGCGCCTGCCTTGCCACCCAATCCGGCATCTGAACCATCGGAAAGAAGGCAAGATCGATGTCCGCCCGAACCAAGGTGGACACATAGTTTTCTGCCACCAGATCGACCAGTTGCGCTCGCATATTGGGAGCGCGTTCGCTGAGCACTTGCGCAAGCTGTGGCATCAGCATTTCTGCAAAGAACCCTACACCCGCGAGCCGAAAGGTATCATCCGCGTGCTCGGGGTGGAAATCACCGAGTGGGGTCAGCACGGCTTCCAACCCCTCCAGATGCGCTCGCAATGGCTGCGCCAGACCTTGTGCAAACTCCGTCGCCACCAGCCGCTGTCCCTGCCGCACGAACAAGGGATCACCAAGTGCACTCCGAAGCCGCCCAAGCGCTGCCGAGGCCGCCGGTTGCGACAACCCCACTGCGGCGGCGGCACGCGTCACCGAGCCTTCGTGCAGTAGCGCGTCCAGCACTTTCAATAGGTTCAAGTCGAGCGATTTGATATTCATGGCGTGGATGTAATTTATATCATTATTCGATTTTTCATATAACCCATTATTCGGCACAGTCCCCCTACAGTCCGCACCAGCAAGACGCGACGCAGAAACCCCGGCAAAGGGCCGGTGCCCCGATGCCATCAGCAAGGAGACCCGCCATGAAGGACCTGTCACTTGGCCCCGACAGCATTGAATGGGCCGGCACCGTCTACCGAACCATCCTGGCCACGTCGGAAACCAGCGGCTCAATGAGCATCGTGGACAGCGTCAGCCCGCCCAATTACGGCCCACCCCGCCACATCCATCATGATGCCGATGAAACGTTCGTCATCCTGTCAGGAGAGGTCGAGCTATGGCTGGAAGGCGAAACCACGATCAAGGGGCCGGGCGAAACCGCCTTCATCCCGCGAGGGCGTGAACACACATTCCGCGTTATCGGCACCCAACCGTCCCGGCATCTGGTGATCCTGACGCCAGGCGGTTTCGAAGGCTTCTTCAGTGACATGGCCGCCGGTCAGTTCCGCATTCCCGAGGATATGGAGCAGATCAACGAAAGCGCCGCGCGCCACCATCTGGAATTCACTGGCCCGCCGCTTGGGGCATGATCGCGATCCCTCACGGCATTGCGCGGACCTCACCGGTTTGCACCTGCCGTGCAGCCATCCCGTGGCAACGCGGCCCGAGGAGGGCCCCGAAGGGGCTTGACGAGGGCCGCTCCCGGATCGACGCCGAAGGCGGCGAAACCGCGTCAGCGGACCTTCAAAACGATTTTTCCTATATGGGCAGAGCTTTCCATCCGTGTATGCGCCGCGGCGGCCTCCTCCAGCGGGAATTCTGAATCCATCACCGGCCCGATTTTCCCGGCCTCCAGCAGCGGCCAGACATTGGCCGCCAGTTCCGCTGCGATACGGGCCTTGGCCTGCACGCTTTGCGGGCGCAGGGTCGACCCCGTCATGGTCAGTCGCCGCGTCATCAACTGCGCGAAATTCAGCTCAGCCTTCGGGCCTTGCAGAAACGCAATCTGCACCAAGCGCCCGTCATCGGCCAGCGACTTGAGGTTTCGGGCAATATAGGGCCCGCCCACCATGTCGAGGATCAGGTCGGCCCCGCCAACCGCGCGCATCACCTCCGGGAAATCCTCGTCACGGTAATTGATCGCCCGTTCCGCCCCCAGGTCAACGCAGGCTGCGCATTTGTCAGCTGATCCGGCGGTCGCGAAGACCCGTGCGCCGAATTCCCGCGCGAGCTGGATTGCCGTTGTGCCAATCCCGGACGATCCGCCATGGACCAGAAACCGTTCTCCGGCCTGCAACCCGCCGCGCATGAAGACGTTGGACCAGACCGTGAAGAACGTTTCGCACAACGCAGCAGCCCGATCCATCGGCATCGCTTGCGGCACCGGCAGAGCATGGTCGGCATGGGTCAGCGCATATTCCGCATATCCGCCACCGGGCAACAGCGCCGCCACCTTGTCGCCTACTGCCCATTCGGACACGCCCGGCCCCACGGCAGCAACAGTCCCCGCGGCCTCCAGCCCCGGCAGGGGC
Organism: Nioella aestuarii; assembly: GCF_050896395.1. NCBI lineage: Bacteria > Pseudomonadati > Pseudomonadota > Alphaproteobacteria > Rhodobacterales > Paracoccaceae > Nioella > Nioella aestuarii. Next base: position 48,011 of record NZ_JBPBBA010000022.1, read on the forward strand.
GAGGCGTCGGGGGGCGGTGCGTAGCTGCCTGCCCGCTGCAGCGCATCGGGGCGATTGACGCCTGCATAGTCCACGGCGATCAGGATCTGCCCCGCACCGGGCGTCGGCACGGGCACCGTCACAGGCCGCAGCACTTCCGGCCCGCCGGCTTCCGAAATTTCCACCGCGCGCATCGTTTCTGGCAGGTTCATCGCTTATCCTTCCTCTTGGCCACCACCGCGGCCCCAATGTCCCGGCATGTCGGCCATGCCGCTCTTCGACGGCGCCTTGATCTGGCTCAGCAGCCATTCCGGCCCCGCCATCAGCGGCTTCAACACTTTGCTGTCCCGCGCCTGCGCCTTGAATTTCTCGAACCGCATCACGTCCTCGATCCGCCGGTCGAGGAAGGCCCAGGTCGCCTCGTGCCCGTCTGAGTGGTCGCCAAGCCAATAAAGCACCACCGAAGAATAGACCCCCGACAGGGTCATGCGCTTGGTGTACCAGTTGAAATCCTCGCTGGTGTCGCCAATCGCGGTCCAGATCTTGTCGGCCGTTTCCCACAACGCCTTAGCCCCATCACCGGCGTGAATGGGCAGCGCGAACAGCGTGGTGCCACGCCGGACCGCCTCTTTGTGCTGGTCCATAAGCTCCAACCGCAGCCGAATCGCATGAGTGATCTTTTCGCGGATCTTCATGTCTGCCAGCGCATCCGGCGTCAGCGCCGCAACCATTGCATCATCGCCGCGCCGGTGAAAGGCAAGCGCCAGATCGACCGGCCCGCGCGGGAACAGCGCCCGTGCCTCACCTGCATCCGCGCCAACATCCGCAATTGCGGCTGAAAGCGTGGCCTCTGACCAGCCGTCAAAGACGACATGCATCAGGGCGGCATCAAGGATTTGGTCCTTCAGATCGGTCATGGCGGGCCTCCGGTTTCGCACGGGCACATGCTGGACATATAGTCGGGCCTTTGCTATAGCGCCACCTCCTGCAAATTCTTGCAACTCCAACTTAGAAAGGTGGTGAAAACCACATGCAGGTTAGCGTTCGTGACAACAATGTCGATCAGGCCCTCCGGGCTCTGAAGAAAAAGCTGCAGCGTGAGGGTGTTTTTCGTGAGATGAAGCTCAAGCAGCATTACGAAAAACCGTCCGAGAAAAAAGCGCGTGAGAAGGCCGAAGCAATTCGCCGTGCTCGCAAACTGGCTCGGAAGAAAGCGCAGCGCGAAGGGATGCTCTAAGCACCTTTCAGGCTTTGCGAACCAAAGGGCGGCTTGCCGCCCAAGCGACGCCCCCGCGCCACCCGGCCCGGGGGTTTTTCTTTGGCAAACAGGGGCGCGCGTGGCTAGATCAACCGCAATCAAACCGGGAGAGTCCACATGAATGTCTTGATCATCGGTGGTGGCGGCATGATCGGCGCGCGACTGGCCCGCAAGCTGGTCGAGATCGGCGCCCTGAACGATGTGCCGATCACCCAGCTTACGCTTGCAGATATCGCCGCGCCTGCTGCACCAAAGGCTCCGTTTCCCGTCACAACGCTTTCAGCGGATATTACATCTGCCGGGGATCGGGCAAAGCTGCTGGCGGGCCGCCCGGACGTGATCTTTCAGCTGGCTGCGATCGTGTCCGGTGCGGCAGAAGCGGATTTCGACCTTGGCTATCGCGTCAATCTTGGTGGCGTTCAGGCCCTGCTGGAAGATATCCGAGTTGCGGGCACATGCCCCGTTGTGGTGTCGACCTCGTCGGTTGCAGTCTTTGGCGGCACCCTGCCCGATCTGGTGCCCGACACCCACCACCTGACCCCGCAAAGCAGCTACGGCACGCAGAAGGCCATGGCAGAGCTGCTGCTGGCCGACCATAGCCGCAAGGGGCATCTGGATGGTCGCACCGTGCGGCTACCTACGATCACCGTCAGGCCCGGCAAACCCAATGCGGCAGCGTCGAGCTTCGTGTCTGGCATTATCCGCGAACCGCTGGCAGGTCAGCGCGCCACCCTGCCCGTCCCCCGTGATACGGGACTTTGGATCGCCTCGCCCGACTGCGCTGTCGACACGCTGATCCATGCCTCAGGCCTGCCGAGGGGCGCAATTGGGCCTGGATGTGCGGTGAACGGGCGCGGTCTGACCGTGACTGCCGGGCAAATGTTGCAGGCGCTGGAACGGGCTGCAGGACCGAAGATTGCAGCATTGGTGGACGAAACCCCGGATCTGGCCATTGCTGCCATTGTCACAAGCTGGCCCCGTGCCTTTACATGCGACACGGCACGCGCCCTTGGCTTTCCGGTGGATGATGACATCGACGCGATCATTGCCCTGCATATCAACGAAAACCCCGCGACCTGACGGCGCGGGGATGTTTCGTTTCAGCCTGGGATCGGCAGGTTAACCACCGTCGGCGATGATTGCCGCAACCTCTTGATTGCGCAGCTCGACAGCCGCCTGCCGCGCAAGGATTTCCCGGTTGTTGTCAGAATCGTCGTCATAGACACGCTCTTCCCGAACGCCGGGGATCTCGGCAAAAGCTTCCATCGTACGGCGTGGGAAGTACGTACGCTGAATATGCCCCCAGCCGGGAACCTGGCTCAGGATATGAGAGATCGAGAAAGAACATTGCGCCTTGGGCACTGCACCATAGGACAGAACCGCCTGGCTTAACTGTGCGGCGATTGCGGGTGAAACTTCAATCTCCTGCACCACCACGTGATAAGTCTCTCGCGCGTGGTAATCCATGTAGAAGTCGTGCAATTGCGGGCTCATTCCGAAGAACACGTCGTTGCGTTCGGGGGCCTGCGGGTGGTGCCAAGTTCCGGCGGGATCGAACAGCAGCCGCTGTTCTCCGTCGATCATCAGGGCGGAATGCCCGCCAGCCCCGGACCTGTTCGAGATCATCGTATAGAGCGTCACTGTGGGCGGGCCCGCAGGAACGTATCGCGCGCGCGCAACGGCTTCATCCGGAGCCCACACCGGCTCTGCGCCGCAAGCGGCCAGTCCGAGCAGCAGCCCAAGGGCCAGAAACGCGCGCCGGAAGATCATTGGAAGAACACCGCCAGGATCACGACCACGACCAGACATGCAATGATGCTGTTTGTCAGGAACTTGACGAAGCCATTGAAGGTCGCTTCCTGCTCTTGAATTTCCATTTCACCGTGCTTGTGGGTGTTGTCAGCCATCGGGTGTGTCCCCATTCGTCATCTGTGTTGCGTTGCGATTCGAATTAGACGATTTCGCCGCGCCTGTCACGGGTTTCACCCCCTTGTATCGCCCCTATGTGACGGTTTTACCCGGCTCCCGGGCTTCTGTGGTCAGCAACAGCGGGCATTGATCCGATACCTCCGGGTTTCGCACCACGTCGAACACGGTCTCGGCAAGTGAGGCGCTGACCAGCATGTAGTCGGCAAACTTGCCGGGCTTTGCATATAGCCTCGTGCGCGTGCCGTCATGGCCCCGTCCAATGACCAGATCACACAGCCCGATCCCGGCCAAAACATCAAACGTGGCGCTGTCGGGTAAAACGTTGAAATCGCCGCAGGTCACGATGTCATCCTCCGGCTCGGAGAGGCTTTGGATGAGGGCTGCAAGACGCTCTGCCTGCGCAAGCCGTTCGGGGGTGTCCCCCTTGCCCGACAGATCACGCAAGCCATGCATGTGAACGACCGTCAATGCCCTGTCGCGCGCATGGTCCCAGACCCGGATGCCATGGGCATTTCGGGACCTCGGATGGTCACCGAACCCGTTGGCACCATAGCTTTTGTGCACGAACCCTTGCACCTGCCCGATCACCGGCACCGTCCGCCGCACGAAGGTGGCAAGCCCCCATTGCGACGGTACAGGGCGGTCCCCGTCCCACAGAACACCCTGCGCTGCCGGGCAAAACTGGCCCGCATGATCGGGCAGCGCGGCAGCGATATCGCGGAACAGGTTGGCGCGCTGGTTCAGCACATGATCGCCGTCCCGATAGATTAGCCAATCCTTGTCGCTTTCGGGGCTGTGGGTCACCTCCTGCAGGCAAAGAATGTCCGGGGACGCTTCCGAAAGATACGCGATCAGCGCATCATGCAGTTTGCCGCCCCAGGCATTCAGGCACAGAACGCGCATCAGCCTTCGGCCTCGGCCTCCAGATCACCCGCCAGCCGGAAACCGATCCTCTGGGCGGGGCGGTCGGGCTGTTTCGGCAGGGCGCGCAGGGTGACGTTTAGCTGGCTTACATGTTGGATCATCTGGGTTTTGATCCCCACATCGTCGCTGCCATAGAAGGTCAGGATATCGGGGCCGAAAAAGCCCATCCCCTCGATCCGCATCACGCCGCTGTCGGACCCGGTAAAGCCCATGGCGACCTCGTGTTCCGCATCCAGCTGCTTCTCGAAATTCTGGATGTAGAGGATGATCCGCTCATAGGCCCATTCGGCGGACGATTTCTCTTCCACCGGTTTTTCCTGCACTTTTGCGGGCAGGGGCAGTTGCTCTGGTGTTGGCGGGGTGCAGGGATCGCAATGCACAACGCCCGCGTCGGGTAGCGCTGCGGCTTCCATCGCCTCTGCCGAAGTCTGGATATCCTGTGTCACGTTTCCTCCCTAAGCTGCCAAAGCCACGCGCCGTCTTCCCGTTTCTCGCGCGTGACCTCGCCCAGGGCAAGGAGGTGATTGAGATGCGCCATCGCCTCGACCAGCGCCAACCCATAGGTGCCTTCGCCGATCTGCCTTTTGAACAAGGGCAAAAAGCAGTCAGAGGCGACGCGGGGCCGGTCCAGATGCTCACGCAGACGTGACAGCGCGCCGTGATGGTTCTCGATCAGCTGATGCAAGCGGTCGGGCAATCCGGTGAAGGGCAGCTTATGGCCCGGCAGCACCAGTTGATCGGCGCGTGCATAGCGCGCGAGATGCCCGCAGCTTTCAATCCAGTCGGTCACCGGGTCAGCCATCGGCTCGGTTGCATAGACGCCCAGATTTGGGGAAATCGACGGCAAGAGCTGATCACCCCCCAGAACCAGAGGCTCATCCCGGCACCACAGCGTCGCGTGTTCCGGCGCGTGGCCATGGCCGATCCGCACGTCCCAGTCTCGCCCGCCGATGCGCAGATGGTCGCCCTTTCGGATGCGGGTATAGCCAAGCGGCATCGGGGCCAGGACATCGGCGAAGTTGAAGGGCCGCTCTGCCGCGCGTTTGGCGAAAATCTCCGGGTCCATGCCCGCGCTGCGCCAAAAGGCCAGCGTTTCCTCGGTCGGGGTCTCCTGCACATCCAGCACCAGCATCCGCGCCATAAGCCAGGCCGTCCGGGTGGTGATCAGCTCTGCCCCGCGCGATTGAAACCAACCCGCCAACCCCACATGGTCGGGATGGTGATGAGTGACCAGCACCCGCGCCACGGGCAGACCGCCAAGCGGCCCCGCCAGCACCTCCTCCCACATGGCCCGCGCCTTGCGGCTGTTGAAGCCTGTGTCGACTATGGTCCAGCCATCCGCGTCCCGCAAAGCGAAGACGTTCACATGGTCCAGCGCCATCGGCAGCGGGAAGCGCAGCCAGAGGACGTCCTCGGCGACCTCAATGGCCTCACCTGGGGCCGGGGGTGTTTCGAAAGGGTATCGGATCACGCCGCGAACTCATCCGCGTTCAGCGCATAGACATCCTCGGACCCGGCCAACGCCTGCGTCAGCAGACCATGCGCCTCTGGCAACAGTCGCCCAAGGAAGAAGCGTGCCAGTTTGGTGCGCGGGCCTTCGCCGCCCTCGGCCATCGACGCCTTCAGGTGGTAGTGCCCACCCAGTACACGCGCCACGGCCATCAGGTAGGGCACCGCCCCCGCGAAGCGGTCGTTCATCTCCATGCCGACCAGCGTTTCCGTCGCCGTGCGCAGCGCAGTCGCCGCCGCCGCCAGCCCGGCATGATCACCCGCTGCTGCCGTCGCGTCGACCTCATCGAGCAGCGCGAACATCGCCGCCCCGCCATCCATCATCTTGCGCGCTACGAGGTCCATCGCCTGAATGCCGTTGGTGCCCTCGTAAATCGCTGTCACCCGCACATCGCGCAGATACTGCGCCGCGCCGGTTTCCTCGATAAAGCCCATGCCGCCATGCACCTGAATGCCCATCTGGCTAACGGTGATGCCGGTCTCGGTCCCATAGGCTTTGGTTACCGGCGTCAGCAACGCAGCACGCGCTTTCCAAACCGCGTCCCCGGTCGCCGTCGCCATGTCGATCGACACCGCATTGTCCAAAGCAATGGACCGGGCCGCAAAGATCTCGGCCTTCATCTGCATCAGCATCCGACGCACATCGGCATGGTCCAGGATCGTGCCGGTGCCGCCCTCGACCGGGCTACGACCCTGCTTGCGTTCCAGCGCATAGGACAGCGCGTGCTGATAAGCGCCCTCGGCAGCACACAGCCCCTGCACCCCCACACCTAGCCGCGCATTGTTCATCATGGTGAACATCGCCGCCATGCCGCCATGAGGGTGGCCCACCATCCAGCCACGCGCACCATCGAACTGCATCACCGCCGTGGGCGAGCCATGCAGGCCAAGCTTGTGTTCCAGGCTTACGACATTCAGGCTGTTCCGTTCACCGGGGTTGCCATCCGCATCGGGGATAAACTTGGGCACCATGAACAGGCTGATCCCCTTCGTTCCCGGCACCCCGTCGGGCAATCGTGCCAGCACCAAATGGCAGGTATTGGCGGTGAAATCGTTGTCACCCCAGCTGATGTAGATCTTCTGCCCGGTGACGGCGTAGGTTCCGTCGCCATTGGGTTCCGCCTTTGATCGTAGCGCGCCCACATCCGACCCGGCCTGCGGTTCGGTCAGGTTCATGGTGCCGTTCCATTCGCCGGAAATCAGCTTGGGCAGGTAAATCGCCTTCAGCTCGTCACTGGCATGATGCTCCAGCGCCTCGATCTGGCCCTGGGTCATCAGCGGGTTCAGCTGCAATGACAGGCAAGCCGACCCCACCATCTCGTTCACAGCCGTCGTCACCGCCATCGGCAGGCCAAGCCCGCCATATTCCGGATCAGCCGACATGCCAACGTAACCACCCTCAGCAATCGCCTGATAGCCGTCCCCAAAGCCCGGGCTGGTTCGCACCACGCCGTTTTCAAGATAGGCGCCCTGCAGGTCACCGCTTCGGTTCAGTGGTGCCAGCACCGTTTCCGCCAACTTGCCCGCTTCGGTCAGGATGGCAGTGACCATATCCGGCGTGGCCTCGGCAAACCGATCCGTCGCGGCGACACGGTCGAGGCCGACGATATTCTCGAAGATAAACTCGAAATCAGTCACGGGCGCTGTATAGGGCATGGTCACTCCTCCTTGGCACGGGCTTGGCACGGGATCGGGCCGACACTATGGGCCTGTCCTTGAGGCAGATATTTTGCGATACCCGCCTCAATCAACAGAAACGTTACGTCGCTCATGGATTACGGCAACACAGATCTGCTATCCCCCGATCTGACAGGGATTGCCCGGGCAGCACAGCTGTTGGCCGAAGGGCAGCTTGTCGGCCTGCCCACGGAGACTGTCTATGGGCTAGCCGGGGACGCCACCAGCGACATGGCCTGCGCCCGCATCTTCGAGGCCAAGGGCCGCCCCCGTTTCAACCCGCTGATCGTGCATCTGCCGTCGATCGAAGCGGCCGAGCGCATCGCCATCCTGACCGGCACGGCACATGATCTCGCCGCTGCCTTCTGGCCCGGTCCGCTGACAATGGTCCTGCCCCTTCGCAACGGGCATGGCCTCTCGCCGCTCGTCACCGCTGGCCTCGACACGGTTGCTGTTCGCCTGCCCGCTCATCCCCTGATGCGCGGCGTCATGGAGGCGTTCGGGCGTCCCATCGCGGCGCCCTCCGCAAACCCCTCGGGCCGGATCAGCCCCACTACCGCCGAGCATGTTCTGAACGGCCTCGGAGGCCGGATCGCCGCCGTTCTCGATGGCGGCCCCTGCGGCGTTGGCCTCGAATCCACCATCCTTGCGCCAGCGGATGCCGGCACGCGATTGCTCCGCGAGGGCGGGCTTCCGCGCGAAGCGATAGAACCGCTCACTGGACCGCTGGTCACCGACACCACTCCGGGCAAGGTTCAGGCCCCGGGTCAACTTTCCAGCCACTATGCGCCGCGCGCGCTTGTCCGGTTGAACAGCCCCCTGACCGATCTAAACGCCATCCGCGTGGGCTTCGGCCCCTGCAATGCGGACCTCACCCTCTCCGCATCCGGCGACCTCATCGAAGCTGCCGCAAATCTCTTCTCGACGCTTCACGCCGCAGACGATCTGGCGCGCCGCAAACACGCCGCAGAAATCCACATCGCGCCGATCCCCGATAAGGGCCTGGGCCGCGCCATAAACGATCGCCTGACCCGCGCCGCCGCGCCGCGTTAATCGTTTCTTCTTGGCTGAAATACTCTTGCCGGAGGCATCCCCGCTCCCGACAGGCGCCTTCCCATCTGACACTCTCTGGCCCCTCCAAGGATCCGTGGCAACGCGGGTCGACGTGGGCTCCCCTGCCAAGGGGGGCTTGAGGAGGCCCGCACCCCCGCGCCGTCAGGCGCGCCCGGCATCTGCGGACAGCATCAGGGGCGACACTCCAAGCTTGCCAAGCGCCGCTTCCCATTTGCCGTCCATATCGGTTCCGAAGACGATCCCCGCATCCGCATCGCAGGTCAGCCATCCATTCTGGCCGATCTCATCCTCCAACTGCCCCGGCCCCCACCCGGAATAACCAAGCGCCATCACCGCCTGCGCGGGTCCTTCGCCATGGGCAAGGTCTTCCAGCACATCGAGCGTCGCCGTCATGGCAAAGCCGCCAACCACCTGCAACGTGCCATCCGCGTCACCATAATCGGCGCTATGCAGGACAAAGCCCCGTCCGGTTTCCACCGGCCCGCCATAGAGGATCGGAACTTTCGGCGGCTGCATCGCCTCGATCCCCAGCTGGCTGATCATCTCGGCAAAGCTTACCTCGGTGACGGGCTTGTTCACGATCAGCCCCATGGCCCCGTCATCGGAATGGTCGCATATCAGCACAACAGCCCCGGCAAACCGGGGATCGCCCATTCCGGGCATGGCAATCAGAAGCTGTCCCGTCAGATTTGTGGTCATATCCAAGATTTTTCGCCCCGTTTCGTAAACATGTGCGGATTTTTGAATGGGTGCAAGCACGCAGCGCACCCGGTCACGGAACAATTCGCCAAATCGTGACTTCCCTTTGAACAGCCGAGGCAATACCTGCTGTTGCATGATCACATCCCTGCTTTCCCGCGCGCTGATGGCGCTGACCTGCTTTTTCGCTCTGCCGCTGACATCTTTGCCAGCGGCGGCCCAGTCTGGCGCTGCGCCCGAGGATATGGTGCAGGTCGAACTGCTCGAGGGCTGGCGGCATGCCGACGGAAGTCACATGGCCGGGCTGCTGATCCGGCTTTCACCGGGCTGGAAGACCTACTGGCGCGCACCGGGCGAGGCGGGCATTCCCCCGCGCCTGCAATTGCGCGATCGCGCCGGGCTTCTGTCCGCTGACCTGCATTGGCCCGTGCCCGAGGTGTTCCATTCCAACGGTATGCAATCCATCGGCTACAGCTCTGACGTGGTGTTTCCGCTGGAACTGACGCTCGCCGATGGGACTGGCGCGCTGCGGCTGGCGGGGCGGATAGATCTTGGCGTGTGCCATGATATCTGCGTCCCGGTATCGGTGTCTCTGCGTGGCACCTTGCCTGCGGGCGGGCATCCCGATCCTCGGATCGCGGCGGCGCTGGCAGACAGGCCGCTCAGCGCAGCCGAGGCCGGGGCCGGGCGCGTGTCCTGCGACCTGACGCCAATCCGTGACGGTCTGCGTGTCGAGGCCCGCATCCCCCTGCCCCGTCAGGGCAGCGATGAAACCGTGGTCTTTGAGCTGCCGGATCCCGCGATCTGGATATCCGAGGCCATGGTTGAACGCAGCGGGAATATCCTGACCGCATCCGCCGATATCGTCCCGCCCGATGCCGGCCCCTTCGCGATGGACCGCTCTTCCCTGCGCATGACAGTGCTTGCAGGTGGATCGGCAGTGGAACTGACCGGCTGCCAGGGCTAACCCCGGCAACCTGTCTTTCTTATCCTGAACAACTCAGGCTGCGGACCGCGCCGAAAGGCGAGCCACAATATGCCCCGGCACCTGCCGCGCGGACATGGCACGCGGATAGGGCAGTTCCTCCATCTCGGGCACATCGCCGTAAAGCGCTTCGAACTCGTTGTAGTTGTCGAAGACGCGGCGGCTGACATTGTCGATAAAGGTTTCGGCAGAAGCGCCGTTAGCGAGGATGATCTCATGGGCGTCGGTTTCGATGTGATAGACCGTGTAGGTCTCGCCCATTTCCGCCAGCGGAACCTGCGTGATCGTGGTGCCATTCACAAGCGCCCCGGCATGGCAAATGACGCCATCGACCAGCATCCCGTGATCGGCGGTGACGGTCAGGTCGGAATGCGGCAAACCATCGCCCAGAGATCCGGCAGCAAAGCGCACCGGCATCAGCCGTTCAGCCGGGCCAAAGCGGGTGGACACGCTCTGGCGTCCGATCCATTTGACGGGCGTCAGACTGCCGTTCTGAGAAACGATGAGATCGCCGATGGAGAGCGATTCAACCGGCTTCTCCCCATCAATTGTGGAGATCAGGCTTCCAGCAAGAAAGCACGTCACATTGGCAGCCTGAGTGGCGTAGGTCGTTCCATTCACATCGGGGTTGGTATGGCTGACCGGGTCGTTTGTTCCGGTCCAGTAATTGTGATCGTCCCCGTGCAGGGTGATGTCACCGCCAGTGAACATCATATTGTCATCAGTTCCCGAGAAGTTATCGAGATTTTCGACAGCAGGACTGGCAAGAGTCGGATTATTCGTGATGAAGGTGTTCAGGGCACTGTCCGAGAGGCCAGTTACGGTGAGCGTATCGGTCGTAACCGAAAGGTTGGTCAGGGTTTGGTTCCACAATCCGCCATTACTGATTGCAGCAATCACCTGCCCACCGGAACCCGCGATAAGGTTATCGGTCGCTGTAATCGAGATGCTGCCGGTGAAGCCGGAGATGGAACCACCCGAGGGATCTGCCGCAAGCGTTGCCGACGTTGAGTTCGGAAGAACGAAAACCACCTGATCAAGTGCAGACAGGCCGCCAGCCCCAACGGTATAGGTAAAATACCCATCCCCGAGCGCTTCCGGCTGGTGAAACGTGATGGTTTCTCCGGCTGCAATATTGGTTGTTGTGACGAAAGAGAACGAATCCTGCCCTGAGGCGTCGGAATCGGTGATCAGGGATGTGAAATAGATATCGCCGACTGAAAGTGGCATGCTCGCCTCCGCTATGGCATAGAACCCACAGAACATGGGCCTGAATTTACTGATTTTTCCCGGCAATCAATTCTGCGCGGGGTACCAGTTAACCCTTATGCGGCAACCGTGGGGCGAGCAAGTTCATTCGCAAGGAACCTGGGGTTGATCCGCAGCCTTTCCTAAATTTTAGGACTAGGCGGCGGTCAGCACCTGTAGTTGAGTGCGGATTTGTACCGGCACCTGCCGCGCGGACATGGCACGCGGATAGGGCAGTTCCTCCATCTCAGGCACATCGCCGTAAAGCGCTTCGAACTCGTTGTAGTTGTCGAAGACGCGGCGGCTGACATTGTCGATGAACGTCTCCGCAGGCGCGCCATTGGCGAGGATGATTTCGTGTTCCTCGGTCTCGATGTGGTAGACGGTGTATGTGTCTCCCATTTCGCTCAGTGGCACCCGTGTGATCGTCGTTCCGTTCACCAATGCACCCGCGTGGCAAACCACACCACCGACCAGCATCCCGTGATCGGCGGTGACGGTCAGGTCCGTATGCGGCAGGCCGTTCCCAAACGCACCGGCAGCAAAGCGTACCGGCATCAACCGTTCAGCATAGCCAAAGCGGGTGGACACCGTCTGGCGACCAATCCATTTGACGCGCGCAGTCGATCCCTTTGGGGTCTTCAGCATGTCACCGATTGCAAGGGCCTCGACGCGTTTTTCGCCCTCTGGCGTCGCGATCAGTGTCCCAGCTGCGAAACAGACCACGAAATGCGTTCCCGTATCGAAATCATGTGATCCATGCAACGTGTTTGGCAGATTGGAGGACGCTTCGGTTGCCGTCAGCGTGCTGCTGTAGAGATGCATGGTATTGGCGTCGACCAAAATGACAACATATACGTTGCCACTGCCGTCCACATGGGTGCCAAAGAAAGTGCCGTTTGCGGCACCTCCAGAAATCAGATCACCGGGTTCGAAGGTAGTATCGAATTCAGGGTCGCTGAGCGTTCCAGTCAGATCAAAAGATGAACCTTCGCTCCAGTTGCTGCTCGCTCCATCACTCGTATACACGACGTAAGATGTGAATTCCCAAGATGCCATGAAGCCCCCATATGCTTCTGTAGCGCGCAGGGCGCGCTGTTGATGGACAACAAGAGCGTCTGGGAACTGAAGATCAGGAACTAAGAAACGGCGATCGCTCTCGGTTACTGAGGTCAGAAAATCAAAACCAATTGTCTGAGTCAATGATTGTTTATAGCGATAGTATCATGTCACACTCACTGCGTGATCGCATGGCGAATACTGCCGACTGGTCCCGTGGAATCACGGCTTGCGCAGAGCGACTGCTTCAGCAGAAAACCCTGCTCCGACGCGATCAGATGGATGGGATCGAGAAGGCAAACAGATCAACACGTCCTTCCCCGGATCATCGAATTTATCGGCCAAGACCGGGCTGAACACCTCTTCGCCATCACCGACGCAGCGCCTGCACCTGCCGTCCCTGGCCGCTTGTAGGAGCGATCTTAGAAAACGCGAAAGGGAGCGCATTTTCAGCGCCCCCTTTGTCTTGTCACTTCACCGCCCAGCTAACATCCGCTGTTTGCGATACTGGGCTCAGGCTGCCTTAGAAGGCGCCAGTTTCGCCCGGATGCCTTCGGGCACCTGCCTTGCGCTCATCGCGCGAGGATAAGGCAGCTCTGCCATCTCAGGCACATCGCCATAAAGCGCTTCGAACTCGGCGTAGTTGTCGAATACGCGGCGCGAGACGTTATCGATGAAGGTCTCGGCGGGCGCGCCATTGGCGAGGATGATTTCATGTTCCTCAGTCTCGATATGGTAAACCGTATAGGTTGCCCCTATCTCCGCCAACGGAACCCGCGTGATCGTCTCGCCATTCACCAGCGCACCTGCGTGGCAAATGACACCCTCGACCAGCACCCCGTGGTCCGCCGTCACCGTCAGATCGGCGGACGGCACGCCATTTCCCAGCGACCCGGCGGCGAAACGTACGGGCATCAGCCGCTCGGCAGGGCCAAAGCGGGTGGACACAGTCTGCCGTCCGATCCATCTGACGGGAACCGCGCGGCCATCCGTTGTCACGATGCAATCGCCAATGCGCAGGGTTTCAACCGAAACCTCCCCGCCCGGCACGGTGATTTCAGTGCCCGCCAAAAAACACATCTGATAGGTGCCGGACCGCGTGATCGAGAGCGCACTGTCTTTCAGATTGGGGTCGCTAGACAGCTGATAGTAGTTATAGCTACCAAAACTCGCATTATAGACTTCGATGATCGGGTCACCGTTTGCGGCAAATCCATAAAGCGTCGTGATCTTGGCGCCGCTTCCCAGTGTGTCGCGCGACCAGCTGAGTTGGTCGCCCACCGAGATCAGCCCATCGTCGATGCCGTCATGATCATCCTCAAGTGTCGTGGGTCCGGTGTCCGGATCATAGGCATATGTGGAGAGGTATGAATCCGGTGTGGTCGAGCTTCCACCGAGGAAATAGTAAATAGGATAAGTCGCCAGTGTCGCCATGTTCGCAGCCTCTCAAATTGATTTTCAGCAACAGAGGTGCCGCAATTGATGGCTAAGGTTAATGATCTGGGTCAACTAGGGTCATTTTCACCTGCTAGGTGCCCCGAAACCAGGCCTGTGTCATGACCTGCGCGCGTGTCGTGTTCGCGCCGAAAGAACCAGCTTTACCGGTCAGGCTCTTTGCCGGCGCAACAGTGCTGTAAGGCCTGCAACCAGCAGTCCGACCAGCCAGAAGATGAGGCAAAGCCCCGCAGCCATGGCGACGAGGGCAACGAACGCGTCGCGCGCGCCCTCCATTGGAACTAGGCCCGCAAGCGGTGGCCAAATTTGCCCGGTGACCACAAAAGCCCCAAGCGTCGCGGCAAAGGCCCCGGCGACTGCCAGAGCCGCCAGCCCCACCCCCGCCGCCATCGCGGGTGCGCGGGCTGCCGTTCTCAGCCCCCGGCGTAGCGCCTGCATCTGCCGTGCCACGTCCTGTTGCATGGCCAGAATGGACGGCACCACCAGCAGCACGATGAACAGACCAAAGCCAAGCCCATAGACCAGCGTGATCACCGTGGGTTTCAGGAACTGCGCATCGGCGGACCGTTCATATAGCAGCGGCGCCAGCCCCAGAACCGTGGTCAGCGTGGTCAGCAGGACAGGGCGCAGCCTGTCCGCAACCGCATCGACAATGGCGGGCACCAATCCTCTGTCTCGGGCGTAGTCGTCAACCGTGGTGATCAGAACGATCGAGTCATTGATGATGATCCCGGTCATTCCGATCAGCCCCACAACCGTGAACATGCTCAGTGGCACGTCCCATGCAGCATGGCCGTAGATCGTGCCGACCAGCCCGAAGGGGATGATCGCCATCACCACGGCGGGCCGCGTCCAGCTGGCGAAGATCCAGGCCAGCACCAGATAGATCCCGACAAGACACAGGCCAAAGCCCAGCATCGCGTCGTTCATGAAGTCGCTTTCCTGTTCGGCCAGACCGGACAGCCGGTAACCGACCCCGTAATCGGCCTCGATCTGCGGCAGGATCACGCCCCGCAGTTCCTCCATCACCTGTTCGGCACGGGCCGGGTCGTCCTCGGACAGGTCGCCGGTGACAGACACCAGCCGCAGCCCGTTTTCCCGTTCGATGGTGGAAAACCCGATCCGCGACGTTACGGACACCAGATCGGCCAGCGGCACATATTCGCCCGTCGCGGTGCGCAGCAGAGTCCGGTCCAGGAAATCTGCGGTCAGCTCATCCTGCGGCAGTTCCACCCGGATTGAGGCCGTGCGCACACCTGACGGGAAGGTCGCGGCCTCAACCCCGTTCAGGCGATTGCGCAGAACCCGCCCGAGCGAGCCGATATCAAAGCCCAGAGCCTGCCCCTGCGGGGTCAGTTCCAGGATCAGTTCTTCGCGGTCATAGGCGAGCGTATCCTCCAGCCCGGACACTTCCGGGTAGGCGGCCAGTGCGGTCTGTATCGCCATCGCAGCGGATTTCAGAACCTCGGCTTCAGCCCCGAACAGCTGGACATCCAGCGCGTCGCCTCCCGGCCCCCCACGCCACCCGCGGAAACTGACCGCTTCGGCCAGGGGGTGGTTCTGAACCTCGTCCTGCAAATCGGCCACGAACTGGAAGCTGGAATAGGGGCGCAGGTCCGCGTCGATCAACTCGATCGCAATCGACCCAAGCAGATCGGAGTCCTTGTTGTCAGCCACAGCAAGGCCGCGCCCCGTGGTGCCGCCGATCTCAGCCAGGACGAAGGTCAGAGGGCTTAAGCCGTATTCTTCCTCGTACCGGGCAGCGACAGCGGCGGTTGCGCGCTGCATCTCGCGCATCATCTCAAGGCTGTCTTCGCGGCTGGCCCCTTCCAGCATGGCAAAATTGCCAGAGACCGACGACTGCTCCGGCGCGTTGAAGAACCGCCAGGTCACATCGCCCCGAATGAACACCGCCACCTGGCTGGCCAAGATCACGATCACCCCCGCCAGCACCGGGTAGCGTGCCCAGATCACCAGCCGCATCAGCGGGCGGAACACCGTATCGCGGAACCAGCCGAAGCCCCGGTTCACCACCCGGCTTGGCCAATCATACCAATGCTGCTTGTCGGAATGGGCCAGCGCGTGGGCCATGTGATTGGGCAGGATCAGGAAGCACTCCACAAGGCTCGCGATCAGCACGGCGATAACGGTGAAGGGAATATCGGCGATCAATTCACCAAAGCGCCCCCCGATGGCGACAAGCCCGGCAAAGGCCAGCACGGTCGTGACAGTCGCCGAAAAGACCGGCGCGGCCATGCGGCGTGCCGCGTTCTCTGCCGCCTGCACGGGGGATTCCCCAAGCCGTCGGGCCCTGAAATCGGCGTGTTCGCCCACCACGATGGCATCATCCACCACGATCCCAAGCGTGATGATCAGCGCAAAAAGCGAGATCATGTTGATCGTCAGACCGGCGATATACATCAGCGTAATGGCCGACAGCATCGCCACGGGAATGCCTGCCGCCACCCAGAAAGCGGTGCGCGCATTGAGGAACAGGAACAGCAGCATCACCACCAGCCCCAGCCCCATCAGCCCATTATCCAGAAGGATATTGAGCCGCCCGGTAATGGCCTCGGCCCTGGTGCGGATCAGCTCGATGGCAACGCCCTCGGGCAAGGTCAGCTCCATTTCGGCGGCGACCTCTTCCACCGTGCGCTGGATGCCGATGGCGTCACCCCGATCGGACCGGTCCACACGAATGGAAATCGCGGAATTCTCACCGACGAAATAGGCGCGTTCGCGGTCGATGCCTTCCTCTGTCACGGTCGCGACATCGCCGATGGTCAGGGCAGATCCGTCCGCATTATAGCGCAGCACGATCCCTGCAATATCCACCGCCGTGCGCCGCGCCACCCCGGTCCGCACGCGGGCATTGGCACCGGTTACGTCCCCGGCGGGCGATGTATCAACCTCCGCCTCGATGGCCGCCGCAATCTCAGCCATGGAAATATCGTTGCGGATCAGTTCGGCCGAGGGCACCTCGACCACGATTTCCGGCGCTGCCACGCCCCGGATCGTCGTGCGTGTCACCCCCTGATCGAAAAGCCGCGCAACGAATTCATCGGCAAAGCGCCCCAGCTGATCGACACCCACGGGGCCTGAGATCACCACATCGGTCACGCGATCGCGCCAGACACCGCGCCGAACCTCCGGGTCTTCAGCGTCTTCGGGCAGGGTAGAGACGCTATCGACCGCAGCCTGCACGTCATCGGCGGCGCGGCCCATGTCCCAACTCGGCTCGAACTCCAGCCGGATGCTGGCCCGCCCCTCTCGGCTGGTGGCACTGCTCTCGGTCACGCCTTCGACAGCCAGCAGCACCGGTTCCAGCACCGCGACAATCGCCTCGTCCACATCCTCGGCACCCGCCCCGTCCCAGGTGACGGCGACGCTGACATTATCGACCACAACATCGGGGAAAAACTGCGCCCGCATACGCGGGAACACGGCCAGTCCAACCACGATCATGATGACCAAAAGCAGGTTCGCCGCCGTCGCGTGGCGCGTGAAATAGGAGAGGAGTCCTCCTGCGCTATCTGGCAGCTGCCTCATCCGCCCATCCGGCTTTCAAGGCGGTTGACCATACGCAGCGGCACCTCATCCTCGCGCAATTGGCGCAGCATCCGTTCCTTGACGTCGGAGGGAATGAACCCATTGCTCTCGACAAAGGCAATCAGCCGCGCGCGGCGCTCGGGGTCCAGCGCAATCGTGTCGGGTTCCGCCGGGGCCTCTGCCCCCTCCACCGCAGGACGCAGCGGGTTCACGCGAATACCAGCGCCCAGCGCGGGAGAGCGGGCACTGACCACCTCGGCCCCTTCCAGATGCGGCGGCGCGCGGATGATCACATTATCGCCCTGACGGCGCAGCAGGCTAATCTGCACTTCCTCAAGGCGGTCTTCCTCACCAAGAACCAACACCCGGCCCTCGGCATCCAGCGCGGTGGCGGGCAGGATGGCGACCTGTTGCAGTTCTGGTTCCTGCAAGCGCACGGTCACGAAATCCCCGGCCCGGAAGCCACGCGTTTCCAGCAGCTCCGCGAACAGCAAACGGCCGGATTGGCCTTCCTCCACCGCGCCGCTTTCGCGGGTCAGGCGGGCGGGTGCGGTGATGTCCAACCCCAGCACATCCAGTACGACAGTGACCTCTGCCTGCGGCAAGCGGCCCTCGTCGTCCAGAAGTCGGGCATATTGCGCGGTCGAAACGCGGAACGAGACCTCCAGCGCCTGCGCATCGATCAGCGTCGCCACCTGTTCATTGCGGTTGACCAGCCCGCCCTGAACGACGGTCACATCGGCCAAAACGCCCGCGAATTCCGCGCGCAGCTCGGTTTCCGCCAGAACCCGCTCGGCCTCGGCCAAAGCGATCCGGCGGCGATCCAGCGCGGTCCCAGCCTGATCCAGCTGCGCCTCGGCCTGCGCCAGCGCCTGACGGCGCGACAACATCATAAAGCCGGTCTAGGCCGAAGGTTTCTTCATGCGCGGCGATCTGGAAAACGCTGTCGGCCGAGGTGTAGCAGAT
>NZ_JBPBBA010000023.1:0-66194 GCF_050896395.1 Nioella aestuarii
GTGCCAGCGGCTTTCCACCCCGGCCGCCCCGCCCGGGTCCAAAGGGAGCAGGAGACAGAGGGGTGCGCGGCCCGCCGCAGCCCCGGTCTCAGCCGCCAGGTGCAGGCGGCGTACAGGTGTCAGGCCCGGCGGCTCTGTGATCTCGCCCACAACGAGTGACACCATGCCGGTGCGCAGCGTCTCTTCCAGCACCCATAGCAGATCTTCTGTTCGTTTTGTGTCGACCGTCAGCAACCGCGCTGGGTCGATCAGCCGCTGTACCCCCGCCATATGCAGCCGGTCGGGATGCCAGCCGGGCCGGACCCACAGAACCGGCCCCTCACAACCTTGCGCGGCCAGCAGTGCCAGCCGCCGCCGGGCGGGTCCGCAAAATTCGTGCGCGCGGGCACGGGGCAGGTCGAACCGGTCCAGAAGCCGCAGCGGGCGCGGGCCGGATCGAGAGATGGGGGAACGTGACAGCAGGGCCTGAGACATGGGCACATTCTACATGTTCGCTAAATGTTCTTCAATCCCAACCTTGCGCCCAGGGTCCTAGCGCCTAGGTTGCTGGATAAGGAAATGACGGACAGGACAGGATAATATGCGACAGGTTCCCTTCGGCGCGACCGGGCAGACGGTTTCGGAACTGTGCCTTGGCACGATGACATGGGGCACCCAGACCCCGGCGGATGATGCGCATCGCCAAATGGATATGGCGCTGGCGTCGGGGGTCGACATTGTCGACACGGCCGAGATGTATCCGGTCAACCCGGTCAGGAAAGAGACCGTTGGCGGCTCAGAGGCGATCCTGGGCGACTGGAACGCGGCCAATCCGGCGCGGCGCGGGGATTACCTGCTGGCCACCAAGATCAGCGGAGAGGGCAGCATGGTCCGTGACGGGGCGCCGATCACCGGGGCGGGCCTGCGTTCGGCGCTGGAGGGCTCGCTGAAGCGGCTCCGGACCGATTATGTGGACCTCTACCAGCTCCACTGGCCGAACCGGGGCTCCTTCCAGTTCCGCAAGAACTGGACCTATGACCCGCGCGGCCAGAACAAGGCCGAGACGCTGGCCCATATCGAGGATGTGCTGGCAGAGGCCGATAAGCTGATCGCAGAGGGCAAGATGCGCCATATCGGCCTGTCCAACGAATCCGCCTGGGGCACGGCACAGTGGATGCGAGTGTCCGAGGAGAAGGGGCTGCCGCGCGTTCAGACCGTGCAGAACGAATATTCACTGCTCGCACGCATGTATGACACGGATATGGCCGAGATGTCGGTGAACGAGGACGTGACGCTTCTGTCCTTCTCGCCCCTTGCGGCGGGTTTCCTGACCGGCAAATACCAGAACGGCGCGGTGCCTGCTGGATCGCGCATGTCGCTGGTGCCGGAAATGGGCGGGCGAAAATCGGCGCGGGTCTTTGATGCGGCAGCGGCCTACCTGGAGATTGCGGCGCGCCATGGGCTCGACCCCATCCATATGGCACTGGCCTGGCAACAGACGCGGCCCTTTGCGATATCAGCGATCTTCGGGGCCACGACCACCTCGCAGCTGGAGCATCTTCTGGGTGCAGCGGATATGACCCTGCCCGCCGACGTGCTCGACGAGATCACGGCAGCGCACAAGGCGCATCCGATGCCCTACTGAGCCTCAGCGGTCGGCGCGCAGGTCTGAAACCGACTGGCCGAACGCCTTGCGGAAAGCGCGGGCGAGGGTGGAGGGGCCGGAAAACCCGGTTCTGACGGCAATGTCCTGTACGCTCAGCCCGGTATCCAGAGCCAGCCTGCGCGCCTCATTGAGCCGCAGGCGCAGGAAGAAGGTGCCGGGGCCGGTTTCCAGATGCTTGCGGAAGAGCATTTCAAGCCGGCGGGGGGAAAGACCAACCTCTGCCGCGATCTCGGCGATGGCTGGTGGCTCCTCCAGTCGTTCTTCCATGATGACTACGGCACGGGCCACCTGTGGTGTCAGGGCCGCCAGCCGGGCCTGCGGGACCAGCCGTTGCGGGCTTGGGCGATCCTCTGGATCGTAGAGCAGCGCATTGGCGACGAGCCCGGCCAATTCGGCCCCGTGATGCGAACGGATCAGGTGGAGCATCAGATCGAGGCAGGGGGCCGCGCCGCCGGTGGTCAGGGCGGGGCCGTCAATGACGTAGCGGTCTGGCAGGGGGTCAACGTCGGGGAAGGCAGAGCCGAAAGCCTCCAGATCTTCCCAGTGTGTCGTGGCGCGGTGGCCGTTCAGCAATCCCGCCCGCGCCAGCACCCAAGGCCCGCCATCGACCCCGCAATAGGGAATACCGCGCGCGCGCAGCTGGCGCAGCCAAGACCTTAGCGCCGGGGTGGCGTGGGCATCCAGCCGGAAGCCTGCCACCATTACCATTAGGTCCATATCGGCGTGCAGCGGCAAGGGCTCGGTCATCACTTCCAGCCCCGAAGTCAGCCGCACGAGGCCGCCGTCCGGGGATACGACCTGCCAATCGTAGAGCTTTCGTCCCGCCCGCCGGTTTGCGGCGCGGAACGGATCTAGCGCCGACGCCATGGACAGAAGGTTGGAATCGGGCAGCACCAGCAGGCCGATGCGGAAAGGCGGGTCGGTCGGGATTCTTTTGTGAGTCGCGGAAACTGTCATGGATGTTTCGTATAATGCAAAGGATAGTCACGCAACATGCGCTTTCTTAGTCCAAACCAGAGGACGGAGACACCCATGCCCCTTACCCCTTCGCGCGACGTTTTCATCACTTGTGCCATCACCGGATCGGGCGGCACCCAGGATCGCAGCCCGCATGTGCCCCGCAGCCCTGAACAGATCGCCAACAGCGCCATTGCCGCCGCAAAGGCTGGCGCGGCCATCGTCCATTGCCATGTGCGCGACCCGGAAACCGGTGTTCCGAACCGTGACAAGGCGCTGTTCAGAGAAGTGACCGAACGTATCCGCGATGCAGATGTGGATGTCGTGCTGAACCTGACCGCCGGGATGGGCGGCGACCTTGTGCTTGGCAGCGTGGAACAGCCGCTGCCCCCGAATGAGGCCGGGACGGACATGGGCGGGGCCTCTGACCGCTTCGCTCATGTGCTGGACTGTCGCCCGGAGATCTGCACGCTCGATTGCGGCACGATGAATTTCGCCGAGGCCGACTACATCATGGTCAACACGCCCGGCACATTGCGTGCCATGGGCCAGATGATGACCGATGCGGGCGTGAAGCCCGAGATCGAGGCTTTCGATACTGGCCACCTTTGGTTTGCCAAGAAGCTGGTGGAGGAAGGCATCCTAGACGATCCGGCGCTTGTGCAGCTTTGCATGGGGGTGCCTTGGGGCGCGCCGGATGACCTCAACACTTTCATGGCCATGGTCAACAATGTGCCCGATCACTGGACCTTCTCGGCCTTTTCCATCGGACGCAACCAGATGAACTATGTTGCGGCCTCGGTGCTGGCGGGTGGACATGTGCGCGTCGGGCTGGAGGACAATATCTGGCTGGACAAGGGCGTGCTGGCCACGAATGAACAGCTGGTGACACGCGCGCGCGGCATTATCGAGGCTATGGGCAGCCGCATCATGGGGCCACAGGAAGTGCGCGACAAGCTTGGCCTGACCAAGCGCGATCCGGCCTAAGGCGCGTGGAATGAAAGCCGCGCATCTCGCCCCGCTTCTGGCCGTCCTTCTGTTGGGCGGCTGCGTGGAGGATAGCCCGGACGAGCTGTCCCCGGCGGAAGAGGCCGCATGCGAGGCGCGGGGCGGATATGTGGGATGGGCCGGGTCTTCTGGCGTTGAGTTCTGCGCGGAACCAACGCCGGACGCGGGCCAGATGTGCAGCGCCGCCCCGGATTGCGAGGGCTATTGCGATGCAGAGAGCCGCACATGCTCCACCCATTTCAACCAGTTTGGATGCTACAGCTTTCTTGATGACACCGGGCAGGTCGTGTCGATCTGCGTAGACTAGGACAGCACATATGGACGGATTGCAGGGCAAACGCGTTCTTATCACCGCGGGCGCGGCGGGAATTGGCCGGGTGATGGCCGAGAATTTCAAGGCCAAGGGCGCGCGCGTCGCAGTCTGCGACGTGGACGAGAAAGCCTGCGCCGAGATGGCGGCGGCCAATCCAGATATCCTGACCCGCGTGGTGAATGTCACCGACCCTGGTCAGGTGGACGGGTTCTTTGATGAGGCGCTGGAGGCCCTTGGCGGGCTGGATGTGGCGGCAGCAAATGCCGGGATCGGTGGCCCTGCTGCGCCGGTGGAAGACATGCCGTTCGACGGCTGGAGGGAAACGCTCGCCGTCAATCTGGACGGGGCCTTCCTGGTGGCGCGCCGAGCGGCGCCGGTCATGAAGGCCCAGAAGTCGGGGCTGTTGCTGCTGACCTCCTCGACCTCGGGCCTCTTTGGTCACCCGTTCCGGTCGCCCTACGCGGCGGCGAAATGGGGGATCATCGGCCTGACCAAGACATGGGCGATGGAGCTTGGCCCCTACAACATCAGGGTCAACGCGCTCTGTCCCGGAGCGGTGGAAGGCCCGCGCATGGATCGCGTTGTGGCCAATGAAGCCAAGGCACGGGGCGTCAGCGAAGACGAGGTGCGGCGCAGCTATGTGCAATGCGTCTCGATGAAAACATGGGTTACCGCGCAGGACATTGCCAATATGGCGCTCTTCCTGGCGTCGGATATGGGCAACAAGGTCTCGGGGCAGGCAATGGCTGTCGACGGGCATACGGAATCGAACGGGGATTGAAATGACCAAGACAGCGGCAATTCTGGGCGGGGGCGTGATTGGCGGCGGGTGGGCCGCGCGGTTCCTGCTGATGGGCTGGGACGTACGGGTGTTCGACCCGTCGCCCACGGCGGAGGAAACCCTGAACCAGATGCTCGGGCGCGCGCGCAAGGCGCTGCCAGCGCTGTATGACGTGGCCTTGCCTGCCGAGGGCAAGCTGAGCTTTCATGGCACCATCAGCGAGGCCGTTAACGGTGCGGTTTGGATTCAGGAAAGTGCGCCGGAGCGGCTGGAACTGAAGCAGAAGCTTTACCAGCAGGTGCAATCGGTCTGTGACCCGGACGCGATTATCGGATCCTCAACGTCGGGCTTCATGCCGTCAGAGCTACAAAGCTGCGCGACGCGGCCCGAGCAAATCATCGTCGCGCACCCGTTCAACCCGGTCTATCTGTTGCCTTTGATCGAGTTGGTGGGGTCGGAAAAGACCGATGCCGCGATGCTGGACCGGGCCAAGGAATTGCTTGAAACCGTTGGGCTTTTCCCGCTGAAAGTGCGGCAGGAAATCCCCGCCCATATCGCCGACCGCTTCCTTGAAGCCGTTTGGCGCGAGGCGTTGTGGCTGATCAAGGACGGCATCGCCACGACCGAAGAAATCGACGACGCGATCCGCATGGGTTTTGGCCTGCGCTGGGGGCAGATGGGCCTCTTTGAGACCTATCGTGTGGCCGGTGGCCCGGCGGGGATGAAACATTTCATCAGTCAGTTCGGTCCGGCGCTGGAATGGCCCTGGACCAAGCTGATGGATGTGCCGGAGCTGACAGATGAGCTGATCGAGATGATCGCCAGCCAGTCCGATGCGCAGTCTGGCCATATGTCGATCGCAGAGCTTGAAACGCTACGCGACGGCAACCTGATCGGGATGATGCGGAGCCTGAAGGCGCGTGGGTCTGCCGTGGGTAAGGTATTGGCAGATCACGAAAAAACCATCGAACCTGACGTGCCGGACCTGATGGTTCCGATGATCACTCTGGACCGGCAGGTGCCGACGGATTGGGTCGATGGCAATGGCCATATGAACGAAAGCCGCTACGTGCAGGCGATGTCCGAGGCGAGTGACCGGTTCCTTTTGTGGATCGGCACGACGCCCGACTATATCGCCACGCAGGGCAGCTGGTTCACGGTGGAAAACCATGTGCGATACCTGGCGGAGGTGATGATTGGCGACCGGATCACCGCGACGACGCAGGTGCTGGAGGCCAAGGGCAAGAAGCTGAAACTGTTCTATACGATCCGCTGCAATGGCGAGGTTGCGGCGACGGTGGAGCAGTTGCTGATCCATGTCGATATGCAGACCCGCCGGGCGAGCGAACCGCCGGCCGAAATGGCGGATCTGACCCGGCGCATTGCCGAGGCTCATGCGGCTTTTGATGTGCCGGAAGGCGCTGGCGGTACGGGTCGCAAATAACGCGAAAACAGGGGGGTGCCTTGGAGCACCCAGTGTGCCCCCCCATACACACCCCGTACAAACGTGAGGCCGGTTTCGCCGCCTGGCGGCGTCGACCGGTGAGCGCCCCTCGTCAAGCCCCTTCGGGGCCCTCCTCGGGCCGCGTTGCCACGGATGCTGGAAGAGTGACGGTGCGATGGCCAAGGCCGGGGGGGCCATTCACATGCGGCAATGTGTTACTAAATATCTTCCATTCAGAAATTCACGTAACATTTCCCTTGCAACGAATCGCGTAGCAGCATACCCCGACCATGCGGTCAGTTATTTCTGCGATACTCGGGAGGATTCCGCCACATGGACGCTTTCATCTGCGACGCCACGCGAACGCCGATTGGTCGTTATGGAGGGGCGTTGAGTTCCATCCGCACTGACGATCTTGCGGCGCTGCCCATTGCTGCCCTGATGGCGCGCAATCCGGGCGTGGACTGGGATGCGATTGACGATGTGATCTATGGCGATGCCAACCAGGCGGGTGAAGACAACCGCAATGTGGCGCGCATGGCGGCGTTGTTGGCCGGCTTGCCGGTCAGCGTGCCGGGGACCACGGTCAACCGGCTTTGCGCCAGTGGCATGGATGCCGTGGGCATGGCCGCGCGCGGGATCAAGGCAGGGGACTATGATCTGGTGATCGCAGGCGGCGTCGAGAGCATGAGCCGCGCGCCCTTCGTGATGCCCAAAGCCACCAGCGCCTTTTCGCGGGCCAATGCTGTTTACGACACAACCATCGGATGGCGCTTCATAAACAAGAAGATGCAGGCGGCCTATGGCACGGATTCGATGCCGGAGACTGCCGACAATGTGGCCGAGGATTACAACGTCAGCCGCGCCGACCAGGATGCGTTTGCGGCCCGGTCCCAGGCCCGGTGGGACGCGGCGCAGGCCAAGGGCCTTTTCGCCGATGAGATCACGTCTGTGACGATCCCGCAGCGCAAGGGCGAGCCTTTGGTGGTGGATAGGGACGAACATCCGCGTCCCGGCACCACCGCCGAGAAACTTGCCAGCCTGCACGGCGTCAATGGCCCGGACAAGACGGTAACGGCGGGCAATGCATCCGGCGTCAATGATGGTGCCGCGGCGATCCTGTTGGCGTCCGAGGCTGCGGCCAAGGCCAACGGGCTGACCCCGATGGCGCGCGTCGTGGCGATGGCCGCCGCCGGTGTGGAGCCCCGCGTAATGGGCATCGGCCCTGTGCCCGCCACCCGCAAGGTGCTGGCCAAGGCGGGGCTGACGATCGAGCAGATGGATGTGATCGAGCTGAACGAGGCGTTTGCCAGCCAGGGGCTTGCCACATTGCGGGAACTGGGCGTTGCGGATGATGCGGCGCATGTGAACCCCAATGGCGGCGCAATCGCGCTTGGCCATCCATTGGGAATGTCGGGGGCGCGGCTGGTGCTGACGGCGGCCTATCAATTGCAACGCACGGGCGGGCGCTATGCGCTGTGCACCATGTGCGTGGGCGTGGGACAGGGCGTTGCCCTGATCCTGGAACGGGTCTGAGGGAGGATTTCAGACATGTATGCACAGATGATCAAGACGGGTTCGAACGGGATCAAACCGCGCGAGGAGATGTCCGAGCAAGAGCGCGCCTTTCAGGACAAGATCGACAACGATATCAAGATCGAACCACGTGACTGGATGCCAGAGGATTACCGCCGGACGCTGATCCGGCAGATCGGCCAGCACGCCCATTCCGAGGTGGTGGGACAGCTGCCGGAAGGCAACTGGATCACCCGCGCGCCGACGCTGGAACGCAAGGCCATTCTGCTGGCCAAGGTGCAGGATGAGGCGGGGCATGGGCTGTATCTCTATTCCGCCGCAGAGACGCTTGGCGTCAGCCGGGATGAGCTGATTGAGCTGCTGCATGAAGGCAAGATGAAATATTCGTCGATCTTCAACTATCCCACGCTCAACTGGGCCGATATCGGCGCCGTGGGCTGGCTGGTCGATGGGGCGGCGATCGTCAATCAGGTGGCGCTGCAACGCACGTCCTACGGGCCCTATGCCCGCGCGATGGTGCGGATCTGCAAGGAAGAGAGCTTTCACGCGCGACAGGGCTATGACGCGATCCGGGCAATGGCCTTTGGCACGCCGGAACAAAAGCGGCAGGCGCAGGATGCATTGAACCGGCTGTGGTTCCCGGCGCTGATGATGTTCGGGCCCTCGGACGCGGAATCAACCCATTCGGAACAGTCAATGGCGTGGAAGATCAAGGTGAAGTCCAACGACGAGCTGCGTCAGCAATTCGTCGACCAGACCATTCCGCAGATCGAATACCTGAAGCTCGACCTGCCCGACCCCAATATCAGGTGGAACGAAGAGCGCGGGCACTACGATTTCAGCGAACCGGACTGGCCCGAATTCTTCAACGTAATCAAAGGCAACGGCCCCTGCAATGTGGACCGCATGAAAGACCGTGTCGCGGCCTGGGATGATGGTGCGTGGGTGCGTGACGGGCTGTTGGCCCATGCCCGAAAGAAAGCTGCCCGCAAACATGCGGCCGAATGAGGAGGATCTGAGATGAAAAACGAATGGCCCCTGTGGGAGATCTTCATTCGCGGCCAGCATGGGCTGAGCCACCGGCATGTGGGCTCGCTTCATGCGCCCGACGCGGAGATGGCCGTGAAGAACGCGCGCGACGTCTATACCCGCCGCAATGAGGGCGTGTCGATCTGGGTTGTGGAAGCGAAACATATTGCCGCCAGTTCGCCTTCGGAAAAAGGCCCTCTGTTCGAGCCGTCGGAAAGCAAGATCTACCGCCACCCGACCTTCTACGACATTCCCGATGAAGTGGGGCATATGTGATGACCCGCGATGAGGCTTTGTTCGAATTCCTCCTGCGTATGGGGGATAATACGCTGATCCTCGGGCATCGGGTGTCAGAATGGTGCGGCCATTCCCCGGTGTTGGAGGAGGACATCGCGCTGGCCAATACGGCGCTCGACATGATCGGGCAGACTCAGCTGTGGCTGGGGCTGGCAGGCGAGGTCGAGGGCAAGGGCCGCACGGCGGATAACCTCGCCTTTCTGCGCGACGCCTGGGACTTCCGCAATGTGCTGATGGTGGAGCTGCCCAATGGCGATTTTGGCCAGACGCTGATGCGGCAGTTTCTTTACGACGCATGGTCCTATGTGATGACCGATTGGCTGAAAGGATCGTCGGATCCGCGCGTGGCCGAGATTGCGGCGAAGGCCCACAAGGAGGTGACCTACCACCTGGAGCGGTCCGGTGACACGGTGATCGGACTTGGGGATGGAACACCGGAAAGTCATACCCGGATGCAGTCTGCATTGGATTATCTTTATCCCTATGTGGGAGAGATGTTCGAAAAAGACAAGGTGGATGAGCTGCTAACCGAGGCCGGAATCGCCCCTGACCCCACCGAATTGCGCGCAGAATACGATGATATCGTCACCCGCGTGCTGGCCGAGGCGACCCTGAGCATTCCGGGCGGCCAATACGTGCACAAAGGCGGGCGCAATGGCCGGATGCATACCGAACATCTGGGCCATCTGCTGACCTCGATGCAGTGGTTGCAGCGCGCCTATCCGGGCGCTGCGTGGTGAGCGTGATGGACAAGCCCACGGTCGATCAGGTCTGGGAGTGGCTGGATGCCGTGCCCGACCCCGAGATCCCGCTGATCTCTCTGGTCGATCTGGGCATCATCCGGGGCGTGGAATGGCAGGGCGATACGCTGATTGTGTCGGTCACGCCCACCTATTCCGGCTGTCCCGCGACCAGCATCATCAATCTCGACATCGAAACCGCACTGCGCGGACATGGGATCGAGAAGCTGGAGCTGAAGCGCCAGATCTCACCGCCCTGGACCACCGATTGGCTGACCGAGAAGGGCCGCGCCAAGCTGGAAGACTACGGCATTGCGCCACCCCAACCGGCAGGTGGCCCAAGCCGCTGCCCGCAATGCAAAAGCACCAACCTCGAACGGATCAGCCAGTTCGGATCGACCCCGTGCAAGGCTACGTGGCGCTGCCGCAACTGTCTGGAACCTTTTGATTATTTCAAGTGCATCTAAGGGAGGAGACCCCATGGCGCGCTTTCACGAGCTCACCGTCACTGACATCCACAAGACCATCCGCGACGCCGTTGTCGTGACCCTGAGGCCAGATGACGCCGAGGCGTTCGACTTCATTCAGGGCCAATACCTGACCTTCCGTCATGAGTTCGATGGCGAGGAGCTGCGCCGGTCTTATTCGATCTGCGCCGGCCGGCAGGAGGGCATCCTGCAAGTGGGCATCAAGCGCGTCGATGGCGGGGCATTTTCCACCTGGGCCAATGAAGAGCTGAAGGTGGGGGACACTTTGCAGGCGATGCCGCCCATGGGCGGCTTTCATACGGCTCTGGATGCGTCTCAGGCACGCCATTACCTGGGCTTCGCAGGCGGGTCGGGGATTACCCCGGTGCTGTCGATCATCAAGACCGCGCTGGCGACCGAACCCAGGTCCAGCTTCACGCTGGTCTATGCCAACAAGGGCGTCAACACGATCATGTTCCGAGAGGAGCTGGAGGATCTGAAGAACCAGTATATGGGCCGGTTTAACGTGATCCACGTGCTGGAAACCGACGCGCAGGAGATCGACCTGTTTACCGGTCTTGTGACCGAGGAGAAGGTTGCGCAGCTGGTTCGGACGGGCTGGGTGGATATCGACAGCGTCGATACCGCCTTCATCTGCGGGCCGGAACCGATGATGCTGGGGATCGCCAAGGCACTGCGGGCGCATGGGCTGTCGGATGCGCAGATCAAGTTCGAGCTCTTTGCCTCGGCCCAACCGGGGCGGCTGGCACGGCGGGTTGTGTCCAAGGATGCAGGGAGTGCCGCCAACCAGGCGGCCCTGACGGTGACGCTTGATGGGTCAACCCGTTCATTGACCGTGGGCAAGGATATCAGCGTGCTGGACGCAGCGCTGGAAAACGCCATAGACGCGCCCTATGCCTGCAAGGCGGGGGTCTGTTCAACCTGCCGCTGTCGGGTTCTGGAAGGTGAGGTCGAGATGGTCGCCAACCACGCGCTGGAGGATTACGAAGTCGCCAAGGGCTACGTCCTGTCGTGCCAGTCTTTCCCCGTCACCGACCGCGTGGTCGTGGACTTTGACCAATAAAGGAAGGCCGGATCATGGAAATGAAGATTGAGGATTATCTGGCCCAGGGCGGCGTGCTGACCAGCCCGGCCAATGTGCCGCCCCGTTACCGCGCCGAGCTGATGAAGCTGATGGCAAGCTTCGTGGACAGCGAGCTGGCGGGCGCCGCCGGGTTTGCCGATGTGATCAATGCAGGCCCCGGCATCAAGGAACGGATTGCAGCGGCGCGGATCGTGCTGGAAAAGACCGACCATGCTGATAAGGTGCTGAAAGTCATGGCAGAATTCGGAGTTGATACGGCGCGATATGCCAATCACCACCCGTGGACTGCGCGGCTGGATCGTGACGCCGATATCGGGGCGACGCGCAGCGACCATGACATGCGGCTGGCGGTGTTCAACTATCCGCTGGCTGGCTGGGGCGATGCCGTTGTGATGAACCTGCTTATGGGTCGCGCCGTGGTCGCGCAGCTGACGGATATGCAGATGGTCAGCTATCAGCCGCTTGCCGAGGCGTTCCGTGCCGTGGCCCCGGTGGAACTGCGCCATGCGGAACTGGCCGAGGAAGGGTTGGAACGTCTCATGTCCGAGGGGCAGGGGGATGAGCTGCAAGCCTCTGTCGCCTATTGGTGGCCGCGTGTGGCGGCCAGTTTCGGGCAGGGTGATGTTGCCCGTTTCGACCAGCTTCGCGCCATGGGGCTGCGCCACGCCTCGCGGGATGAGCTGTTTTCGCGATGGCAGGCGGAGGCCGGTGCAGCGCTGACACGGGTCGGTCTGAGCGCGGCTTAAACGCCGCTTCGGATCCAGTCTTCGACAATGCGCCTTGCCTTGCTGGCAGGCGTATGGGCGGGGCGGATCAGGTAGAGCCCATGGCCCGGTTCGGGCGGGAATTCCTTCAGTTTGACAAGGCGCCCGGCGGCAATGGCGTCCTGTGCCAGGATGACGGGAACAAGGGCAATCCCTTCGCCCGCCTCAGCCGCGTCAAGCGCAAGGGCCGTTTGCGCGACCTGATGCGATTGGAAGCTTGTGCCGCTTTGGTCCAGCCAACTGGCCCAGGGGCGGCTTGCATCCTCGATTAGTGTATATTGCGCGAAAAAGCTTTCGCGCGCGATCACCGGCGCGCGGGCAACAAGCGCGGGGCCGGTGACGGCAATACGCGGTGCGGGCGAGATCAATTCAACCTCTCTCCCCGCCTCGGATGGGGCGGGACCAAGATGTAGAACAAAGTCTGCGTCCGATTTTTCGGGGTGCTGTGCAGTGAGGATCTGAAGGCCGATTTCCGGGTGTGCCTCGGCCAGTGTGGTCAGACGGGAAACCAGCCAGCGAGAGGCCAAAGACGGCGTGATCGCGAGGGAAATGCGCTCAGAAATAGATTTTAGATTTGCTATACCCTGATGAATCAGCTCCATCGCCTGTCCAATAGGGCCGTGCAGCCGTTTTCCCGCCTCTGTCAGGTGCAATCCGCGCCGGTGCCGTTCAAAAAGCTTTGCTTCAAGAATTTCCTCCAACTGATTGATTTTCTGTGAGATAGCTCCTGGCGTGACTTTAAGTTCACGGGCTGCCGCGCCGAGAGTACCATGACGGGCAGTCGCATCAAATGCACGGAGGGTGTTCAGATTTGGTGCGGTCATTGGGGCTATATAGCGTAATTTATCTATACTCAAAAGGCATCAAAAGAGCAATTTAAATAGATTTGATCAAAAGCGATGGGCAAAACCCATCAGGACCGCGATCTGTGCCCCAGAACCTCTACAAATCCCGCGCTTGCGATCATTAGGCAGCCTGTGGCCTCTCGCCAGCCGAAGGGATCGCCGGACCAGATCGCCGCCGTGATGACGCCCACGACAATCTCGCCCATCATCAACAGCCCCACCCGCGCCGGGGGCAGGATGGTCGCGGGCCAGATGGTGAGGAACAGCATCGGCAGGGCAATAAAGCCGGTAATGACGGCCCAAGGCGCCGCTGCGCGCAGATCCTGCCCCGAGAATGCGCCGCCGAAGCTGGAGCCCCAGAACAGAAGAAAGACACCTGACACTAGGAACGCCCCGAAGACGAAGGAAAACACCTGTTCAGCCACCGCCACGGCCCCGGAGCGAAACAGGAAGAAAGACCCGAACGCCCACAAGATACCTGAAAGCAACGCCAGAATGTCCCCCAGATTGGCCCCATGGGACAAAGCCCCCCCTCCCATGATCACCGCAAGCCCTGCAAGGCCAAGCACCAGAGCCATGATACGCGAGGGGGTCAGGCGTTCCCCGAGGAAGATCAGCCCCAGAAGGGTGCTCCAGATCGGGGAGAGGTAGAAGAGCAGCACAGCGCGTACCACATCGGTCAGCACGAGGCTGGAGGAATAGAGGCTGAAGGCCGCGCCGGTCAGCAGACCGCAGGGAATAAGCACGGCGAGATGCGCCATTGGGCGAGATTTCAGGATGATCAGGATCGGCACCATCAGCACGACGGCACAGCAATAGAAGACGAAACCGGGCCAAGCGCCGGGTAATCCTGCGTGTTCCATCGCGCGGATAGGAACCCAAAGCAGGCCCCAGAACGCGCTGCCGACGGCCAGGCCAATGGCGGCCGGCCCCTGCTGATGGGCGATCTCTTGCAAGCGGGGCATGGACGCTCCTGGCTGGCGGGGTGGGCGGCCCCGCAGGGCTCGGGCGAGATTGCCCCGAAGCCGTGGTCTCAGGCAAGCCCTCAGATGCCAGGCAACCCCTTGAGTGTCAGGTCCGCGACCAGCGTGGCATAGTCGTCACGGGCCTGTGGGTCTGCGCCGTCATTCCACATGTAGTACCAGTTCAGCATTCCGAAGACCGACATGGTAACCGCGCGCAGCTTGACGCGGTCGTCACCGAAGACCTGCGGGGCGGCGGCACGGATACAATCGGACAGATAGCGCACCATGTCGCGCTGATAGGCACGCATTCGGTCTTGCTGATCATCGGGCAAGGCGCCAAGCGCGTTAAGCTGAACCTGATGTTCGTGATCCGAGCCTTGATAGGCGCGCAGAACATCGCGGATCACCCGGCGAAGCCGATCTTCGGGGGTCAGCCCCTCTACATCCGTAGCAAGGATCAGATCGCGCAGGTTCGACAGGTAGGTGTCGAGAATGTCGAACAGGATTGCGTCCTTGCTGTCGTAGTAGTGGTAGATATTGGCCTTGGAGATCCCGCATTCCTTGGCCAATTGCGCCATCGAGGCGCGGTCAAACCCCTCGGTGGCGAAGATCTTGGCCGCAGATTGCAGGATCTGTTCCCGTTTCTGGTCGTGGTCCTTTGCGATTGTCCGTGCCACGCCTTATCCCTTCTCGCGATTGTCGACGACGCGCTTGGCCTTGCCCTCGCTGCGGGCCACGGCGCCGGGATCGCCCACATTCACTTCGATCGAGATGCCAACGATGTCTTTCACCCGCTTGGACAGCATCCGAGAGGCGGCGGTTTTGGAAAGCTCGTCGGTGGCATCGGGCAGGGCCTCCACATGCACGCGCATCGCGTCCATCCGGCCCGCTGTATAAAGCTCGATCTGGAAATGCGGTGCGAGGCCGCCGGTTGCCATTAACTGCTCTTCGATCTGGGTGGGGAAGACGTTGACGCCGCGCAGGATCATCATGTCATCGGAGCGTCCGGTGATCTTCTCCATCCGCCGCATGGACCGCGCCGTGCCCGGCAAAAGCCGCGTCAGGTCGCGTGTGCGGTAGCGGATCATCGGGAGCCCTTCTTTGGTCAACGTGGTGAAGACCAGTTCACCGAGCTCGCCATCGGGCAGGACCTCTCCGGTTTCGGGGTCGATGATTTCGGGCAGGAAATGGTCTTCCCAGATCACCGGGCCATCCTTGGTTTCCACGCATTCATTGGCCACACCCGGCCCCATGATCTCGGATAGCCCATAGATATCAACGGCATGCATGTCGAAAGCCTTTTCGACCTCTTTGCGCATGGCGTCGGTCCAGGGTTCGGCCCCGAAGATGCCGACCTCCAGACTGCTGTCTCGCGGGTCGAGCCCCATTTTGTGGAACTGTTCCAGAATGTTCAGCATGTAGGAGGGCGTCACCATGATGGTCGTGGGCTTGAAATCGTTGATCAGCGTGACCTGTCGTTCGGTCATGCCGCCCGAGACGGGAACGACCGTCGCGCCAAGCCGTTCAGCCCCGTAATGCGCGCCAAGCCCCCCGGTAAAGAGCCCGTAGCCATATGCAATATGCACGATATCGCCTGTACGGGTGCCGCTGGCACGCATGGAGCGCGCGACAAGATCGGCCCAGTTGCTGATGTCGTTTTTCGTGTAGCCCACAACAGTGGGTTTCCCGGTGGTGCCAGAGGAGGCATGGATGCGGGAAATCTGGTCGCGCGGTACGGCGAAAAGTCCGAAGGGATAGTTGTCGCGCAGGTCCGTCTTGTAGGTGAACGGAAATTTCGCGAGGTCCGAAAGCTGTTGCAGATCATCGGGATGCACGCCTGCCGCGTCAAAGCGCTGGCGATACATCGGCACATTGTCATAGGCATGACGGACCGACCATTTCAGGCGGTCCAGTTGCAGGGCGCGGATTTCGTCAATCGAGGCGATCTCGATCGGGTCGAGCTCTTCCTTGCGGGGGCTGAGGTCTTTCATGTCGGTTTACTCCTCGAACAACTGGCCACGGATCGCACGGGAATTGCCCCGGAATTCTGCGATCACGGTGCCGTCTTGGTTGGTCACGGTCACGTCATAGATGCCACTGCGACCGGTCATGCTGATCTCACGCGCGGTGGCGGTCAGGCGGTCGCCAATCCGGCCGGGTGCGACGTAGGTGATGGTGTTCGACTGCGCGACCGTATTTTGGTTGCGGCTGTTGCAGGCAAACGCAAAGGCGCTGTCGGCGAGCGAAAAGGTGACACCGCCATGGCAGATGCCGTGGCCGTTGGCATGGTGGGCTTCGACTGTCAGGGCGAGTGTGGCGCGGCCTTCGGTGACTTCCACAATCTCCATCCCGAACCAGGGCGAGGCGTTGTCATCGGCCCACATGGCAGCGGCGGATTTCTGGGCGCGTTCCGTGGGGGTCATCGGCCTTTGAACTCCGGCTGGCGCTTCGACAGGAAGGCGCTGACACCCTCCGCATAGTCGGCGCTTTCCCCGCAGGTTTTCATGGCCTCTGCTTCCAGGTCGAGCTGATCGGAGAGCGTGTTGGTGGCGGCGGCCTGAATGCAGTGTTTTGTCAGTCCAAGGCCAAGCGTGGGGCCAGCGGCAAGGCGCGCGGTCAGTGCGCGGGCCTCGTCCATCAACTGATCATCCGGGTAGGTGCGCCAGATCAGGCCCCAATCGGCGGCGGTTTGGGCGGGCAGGGGCTCGGCCGTCATGGCCAGCGCCTTGGCGCGCGCTTCGCCCAGAAGGCGGGGCAGGTGCCAGCTGCCGCCGGTATCGGGGACAAGACCCACCTTGCTGAAGGCCTGAATGAACTTGGCCGTGTCTGCCGCCAGAACGATGTCGCAGGCCAAGGCAAGGCTGACGCCCGCGCCCGCAGCAACGCCGTTTACGGCGCAGATGACCGGCAGGCGCATGTCCCGGATGAGGCGCACGAGGGGGGCATAGAAGGTGCGGACGGTGTGGCCCAGATCGGGTGGGCCGTCCATTTTCGAGGGGTCGCGGTCGCCCAGATCCTGCCCGGCACAGAAGCCTCTGCCTGCCCCGGTCAGCAGGATCGCCCGGGCACCGGACTCGCGCGCCTCGGTCAGGGCCGCACGCAGGGCAAGGTGCATTTCCTCGTTGAAACTGTTCAGCCGGTCGGGGCGGTTGAGCGTGATTTCACGCCAGGTCCCGTGGTCCGTCACCAATACCGTATCGCTCATCTGCGGTCTGTCCTCCCTCGCTCAGGAATCTCTTGCATAAACCGAACGGTTGGTCAATAAATTCCGCAACACCGAGAGGGAAGGATCATCGTAATGACTGCTGATATGCCGGTAACTGTCAGAAAAGACGGGGATATCGCTTGGGTCACCATCGACAGTCCACCGGTGAATGCGACGTCTCAGGCGGTGAGGGCCGGGCTGGAAGGGGCGGTTGAGGCCGT
This sequence comes from Nioella aestuarii, assembly GCF_050896395.1. Lineage (NCBI taxonomy): Bacteria > Pseudomonadati > Pseudomonadota > Alphaproteobacteria > Rhodobacterales > Paracoccaceae > Nioella > Nioella aestuarii. The sequence continues at coordinate 17,323 of NZ_JBPBBA010000023.1, forward strand.
GAAAGGTGCCCGTCTGGCGGTGCTGAAATGCGCAGGCCGAACCTTCATTGCGGGCGGGGACATGTCGGAATTTGACGGTCCCGCGGCTCTGCCACACCTTCCCGACGTGGTGCAGATGATCGAAGACAGCGAGGTGCCCTTCCTTGCGCTTCTGCACGGTACTGTCTTGGGCGGCGGGTTCGAGATTGCCATGGGCTGCGCATGGCGCTTCGCCGCGCCAGACACCAAGTTCGGCCTGCCGGAAGTGAATGTGGGGATCATTCCGGGCGCAGGCGGTACGCAACGCGCGCCTCGGCTTGTTGGAATGCACACCGCTATTGAGATGGCCTGTAAGGGGCGTGTGTATTCCGCAGACGAGATGCTGGCACTTGGCGGGGTGGATCGGATCGAGTCCGATCTGGACGCCGCAGCCCGTGCGTTCGCCGCCGATCTGCCAGAGCGCCCCGTCGCGGTCAGTGCCCGCAGCTGCGAGGCCCTGAAAGATGCGGATTATGCGGCCAAGGCAGCGGAGATCGCCAAGCGCGCAAAGGGCCAGCAATCGCCGTTGCTGAACCTGGAGGCCCTGCAATGGGCGGCTTTGCCATTCGCAAAGGGCCAGCCGCTGGAGCGGGCCCGCCATCTGGAGATGCGCGCAGGCGCCGAAAGCCGGGCCTTGCGACACGCATTCTTTGCAGAGCGGCAGGTGATGAAGCCCAAGGCCATCGAGGGCGCCACCCCGCGCGAGATCGGCCATGTGGCCGTCGTGGGGGGCGGATTGATGGGCGCGGGCATCGCAGCTTCATGCCTGTCTGCCGGGCTGCGCGTTACCTTGATTGAACGTTCGTCCGAGGAAGCGAGCACTGCTCAGGGCCGGGTTGAAGGCTTGGTTGCGGGGGCATTGAAGCGTGGGAAAATCACGCAAGATCAGTACGAAAAGCAGATGACTGCCTTTGCAGCAGCGGACAATTACGCATCAGCCCATGGCGTTGATCTGGCGGTTGAGGCGGTTTTTGAGGATCTATCGGTCAAGCAGGCGGTCTTTGCGGATCTGGCAAAGCATGTGTCAAAGGACGCGATCCTTGCGACCAATACGTCTTACCTCGACCCACAGCAGATTTTCGCGGAGATTCCCAACAAGGCTCGCTGCCTTGGCCTGCATTTCTTCTCACCCGCGCATGTCATGAAGCTGGTAGAGGTTGTGAACACGCCGGACACCGACCCCGATGTGCTGGCCACTGGATTCCAACTGGCGAAACGGTTGCGCAAGGTCGCCGTTCTGTCGGGCATCTGCGACGGGTTCATCGGCAACCGGATGCTGTCCGCCTATCGGCGCGAGGCGGAATATCTGCTGGCCGACGGGGCCCTGCCGCACGAGGTGGATGCTGCGATGCGGGGCTTCGGGATGCCGATGGGGCCGTTTGAATTGCAGGACCTGACAGGGCTTCAGATCGCCTGGGCCAACCGGAAACGGCAGGCAGAGACGCGCGACCCCGCCGAGCGCTATGAGAGCATTGCCGATACGCTGTGCGAGATGGGCCGCCTTGGGCAGCGCAGCGGCAAGGGTTGGTACGCCTATTCCGAGGGCAGCCGCGCGCCACAACGCGATGCGGAGGTTGAGGCGCTGATCGTTGAGTATTCCGCCAAGCGGGGCATCACGCGGCGTATTTACACAGAACAGGACATCCGCGACCGGCTGCTGGCCGTCTACGCAAATGAAGGCGCGCGGATTGTGGAGGAAGGCATCGCCGAGGATTTTGCGGCGGTCGATATGGTCAAGCTGCACGGCTACGGCTTCCCGCGCTGGCGGGGCGGGCCGATGCATTATGCGGCGCAGGTTGGATGGGCCGGAATGGCCCGCGTGATGGCAGAGGTCGCGGGGGAAAGCCCCGGATCGTGGGTCATGGCTGAACATCTTGCGCGTGCGCTGGAAGGAGAACAGACATGAGCCTGCTGGATATTCGAAGCTTCGCCGCGGGCGAATGGATCGCCCCCGACGCCTCGGCACGGATGATCGCAAGCGCGGTGACGGGCGAGCCGATGGCTCGGGCGGGATCGGCCCTGCCGGTGCAGGACATGCTGGATTATGCGCGCAATTTTGGCGGCCCGGCCTTGCGGGCAATGACCTTTCATGACCGTGCGCGGATGCTGAAGGCGCTGGCGCTGGAACTGGGCAAGCACAAGCAGGCGCTCTACGACCTGTCTTTTAGCACCGGGGCCACGCAATCCGACCACCTGATCGATATCGACGGCGGCATCGGCACGATGTTTGTCTTCGCCTCCAAGGGGCGGCGGGAAATGCCGGATGGGCATGTGTATCTGGATGGTGAGGTGGAGCAGCTGAGCCGCAATGGCACCTTCCTGGGCCAGCATATTGCGACGCCGTTGCAAGGGGTGGCGGTTCACATCAATGCGTTCAACTTCCCCGTTTGGGGGATGCTGGAAAAGCTGGCGCCGACGCTGCTGGCGGGGGTGCCGGCGATTGTGAAACCGGCGACGGCCACCTGTTATGTGACCGAACTGGCCGTCCGTATCATGCTGGAAAGCGGCATCCTGCCAGCGGGCGCGCTGCAACTGGTGTCGGGCGGGGTGGGCGATATGCTCGACCGGCTTGGCTGTCAGGATGTGGTAAGCTTCACCGGCTCTGCACAGACGGCTGTGGCGCTGCGGTCGAACCCTGTGATCCTGCGCAATTCGGTGCGCTTCGTGGCGGAGCAGGACAGTCTGAACGCCTCGGTCCTTGGCCCCGATGCCGTGGCAGGCACGCCGGAGTTTGACCTGTTCGTCAAGGAAGTCACGCGAGAGATGACCACGAAAGCAGGCCAGAAATGCACGGCCATTCGCCGGATCATCGCGCCTGAAGGATCCGTGCCGGCGCTGATTGATGCGCTGTCGGCCCGGCTTGGCAGCACCAAAGTGGGCAACCCGCAGGATGAGGGCGTGCGCATGGGGGCGCTGGTCAGCGCTTCGCAAAAGGCCGATGTGTTGGAGAAAGCCGCCTTGATCGGGGCAGAAGCGGAGCGGGTCTTTGGCGACCCGGACAATTTCGACATGGCCGGATCGAACGGCGCGTTCCTGCCCCCGATGCTGTTTCATTGCGCCGATCCCGACGGGGCCGAACGTGTGCATGACACCGAGGCCTTCGGGCCGGTCAGCACAATCATGGGCTATCGCGATATGGGCCATGCCATTGAACTGGCGAACCGGGGGCAGGGGTCTTTGGTGGCGTCCGTCATCACCCATGACCCCGCCGTTGCCCGCGATGTGGCGCTTGGATCAGGGGCGTTTCACGGGCGGCTCTATTTCAACAATCGTGACTCGATGAAGGAAAGCACCGGCCATGGCTCGCCCCTGCCGCATATGGTTCACGGTGGGCCAGGCCGGGCTGGCGGCGGCGAGGAAATGGGCGGCATTCGCGGCGTGATGCATTACATGCAGCGAACTGCCATTCAGGGCAGCCCCGACATTCTGTCCGCCATCGGTGGTACTTGGGTGCCAGGCGCGTCAGAGATTGACGCAGGTGCACATCCCTTTACCCGCCGCTTCGATCAGTTGGAAATCGGAGAGACAATCCACACCGATCCCCGCGTAGTGACGCTGGACGATATCGAGCATTTCGCTCATTTCACCGGCGATACCTTCTATGCTCACATGGATGACGAAGCTGCCAAACGGAACCCGTTCTTTCCCGGTCGCGTCGCGCATGGCTATCTGCTGCTGTCCTTTGCGGCGGGTCTGTTCGTGGAACCGAACGAAGGCCCGGTTCTGGCCAATACCGGGCTGGACGGCTTGCGTTTCATGAAGCCGGTGCAGGCGGGCGATGCGATCAAGGTGCGCCTGTCGGTCAAGAAGAAGACCAGGCGAAATGACGACTACGGCGAGGTGCGGTGGCACGTAACACTGACCAATCAGGATGACGAACAGGTTGCGGAATACGAACTGCTTACGATGAATGCCTTCTGAGATTGGCAGCCGGGGCGTGGCCTGCGTATAGTCGCGGCCATGGGGACGCAAAGCCAGACTTTCATTGACGCGGCAGCATTGCTTACGAGGGGCGAGAGCCACCGCGTCTGGTCTCTGATCGTGACCATTTTTGGTGACCTTGCCCGGCGCGAAGGCGAAGGGATCAGCGGCGCGGTTCTAACTCGTCTGGTGGGATTGATGGGGATCAAGCCAGAAGCGACACGCGTGGCATTGTTTCGGTTGCGAAAGGATGGCTGGATCGACAGCGTGCGCGAAGGACGGGGCAGTCTGCATTGTCTGACGCAATTGGGCCGTCGCCAGAGCGCCGAAGCAAGCCCCCGTATATACGATGCAGAGCGGCAGTTTCCTGAGTACTGGCATCTTCTGGTGTCCGGATCGGGCGAGCAGACCGGGCGCGGGCAGCTCGATAGCCTGCTGCTGACGGGCGACTATCTGCCCGTGGGGGCGCAGGCCGTGATTGGACCGGGACGATTGCCCGATGATCTGAAGGGCCTTTTGGGGGTGGAGGCCGACCGCTTTTTCATCCCCGGCTGGCTGCATGACCAGATCTGCCCGCCCGAGTTGATGGCGCAGTATCTGGCCCTGGAAAATGACCTTCGCGCGGTTCTGGAACGACTGCACAATGCGCCGCTTGTTTCGGTCGAGGAAGCTGCGGCCTTGCGGCTGCTGATCGTTCATAGCTGGCGGCGCCTGCTGTTCCGTCATTCTGACCTACCGGACTGGTTTTTCCCGGAAGGCTGGCCGGGCCCCACCTGCCGGAGCCAGTTCCGAACCCTGATGGATCTGCTTCCGGTGCCGGAGCTTTCGTCGCTGGAAGAGCTGCGGTAGCGGCCGAGAATCAGTGCGGTTTTGACTGCGAATCGCAGGTTCTTTCCTCGGACGGGGGCCGCGTGAGATTCCTGACCGCCTGTCAGGCTGCGTCTTGTTTGTATTTGCACGACTTGCAGAGCCAAGGGCAGATATTGTGCAACCCCTTAATCTGATTGCCTAACAATCACCCATCTATTGGGCATTCGAACTAATTTTCTTGCGGGGGCTGGACGGCATCGACTTTGCCCTTAGACTACGACTCAGGACATATGTGTCGGTTTTTGCCGGTGTTTCGTCGCAAGACGTGCCAGAAACCTACGCAGATGCATAAAGAATGGCCGTTAGAGCCGAGAATAAGAACCAGCGCCCCGGCGCCGGACATCAGGGAAGAAACATGAACGCGAGTTCCGGATCGGAAAACTTCGTGGTCTTCGACCGCGTGCAGAAAAGCTACGATGGCGAAACGCTTGTCGTAAAAGATCTCAACCTCAGCATCGGCCAGGGCGAATTTCTGACCATGCTCGGGCCGTCAGGATCGGGAAAAACCACCTGTTTGATGATGTTGGCCGGGTTCGAGACCGCGACGCATGGGGAAATTCTGTTGGGCGGGCAGCCGATCAACAATATCCCCCCGCACAAGCGCGGAATTGGCATGGTTTTCCAGAACTACGCCCTGTTCCCGCATATGACGGTGGCAGAAAACCTCGCCTTCCCGCTTCAGGTCCGCAACATGGGCAAGTCGGATCAGGAAGAAAAGGTCAAACGTGCACTGGATATGGTGCAGATGGGCGCCTTTGGTGGCCGTCGCCCGGCGCAGTTGTCCGGCGGTCAGCAGCAACGGATCGCACTTGCGCGTGCGCTTGTGTTCGAACCCGAGCTGGTACTGATGGACGAACCGCTTGGCGCGCTGGACAAGCAACTGCGCGAACACATGCAGTTCGAGATCACCAATCTGGCGCATAACCTCGGGATCACCACAGTTTACGTGACCCACGACCAGACCGAAGCGCTCACCATGTCGGACCGCGTTGCCGTGTTCGACGATGGCCGCATTCAGCAGCTGGCCCCGCCGGATGAGCTATACGAGGCCCCCGAAAACAGCTTCGTTGCGCAGTTCATCGGTGAAAACAACACGCTAATGGGCACCGTCAGCAAGATCCAGGGTGATCGCGCTGAGGTGACTCTGGATGATGGTGAGGTGATCGACACCAAACCGGTCAATGTCAGCAAGGTTGGTGAGCGCACACTTGTTTCGATCCGTCCTGAACGGGTGGAGTTCAACAAGGACCGCCTGACCCCCGGCGCACACACCATCAAGGCGGAAGTGCTGGAGTTCATCTACATGGGTGACATCTATCGCACCCGGCTGCGTGTGGCCGGGAACGAAGATTTCATCATCAAAACCCGTAACGCCCCCGATCAGCGCCGGCTTCAACCCGGCGAACAGATCGAAATCGGGTGGCGGGCAGAGGATTGCCGGGCGCTGGACGCCTGAGCAACGGATCCGCCTGTCGGAAGATAGGCGGCGTCCAAACTTAAAAAAGACGACCAACAGAGGAGAGACTCATGAAACTCAAGACAGCTCTTATGCTGACCTCGGGCGCGGTTATGGCCGCATCCACGGCGCATGCGGACGGCCATATGGCCAACAGCATGACGCTTGTCAGCTGGGGTGGCGCTTACCAGGCCAGCCAGGTGAACGCATACTCCGCACCCTACCAGGCCATGCATGAAGGTCTGGAAGTCGTGTGGGACGAAAGCTCAGCCGAGGCCGTGGCCCGTCTGCGCGCCATGAACGAAGCCGGCAACATCACCTGGGATCTGGTTGACGTTGTGGCCGCTGACGCAATGCGTCTGTGCGACGAAGGTCTGGCGATGGAAATCGACCATGACGAAGTACTGGCACCGGCGCCCGATGGCACCCCGGCTTCCGAAGACTTCGGCGACCTGATCGTGTCCGACTGCTTCATTCCGCAGATCGTGTACTCCACCACCTTCGGCTACCGTACCGACGTGGAAGCATGGGGCGGCAACACCCCTGACGACATCTGCGACGTGTTCGACCTGGAAACCTTCCCCGGTCAGCGTTCGCTGGAGCGTCGTCCGATCGGCAACATGGAATGGGCGCTGATGTGCTCGGGCGTTGCCATGGAAGACGTCTATGACGTTCTGGAGACCGAAGAAGGCATCGCGCAGGCATTCGCCATGCTCGACACCATCGCCGACAGCACTGTTTGGTGGTCCGCTGGCGCCGACACCCCGCAGCTGCTGGCTGATGGCGAAGTCGTGTTCGGTTCGACCTATAACGGTCGTCTGTTCAGCCTGATCGAAGAGCAGAACCAGCCCGTCGCCATGATGTGGGACGCGCAGGTCTTTGACCTTGACGGCTGGATCATCCCCGAAGGTCTGCCGGAAGATCGTCTGGCACGCGTTCTGGACTTCGTCCGCTTCGCAACCGACACGCAGCGTCTGGCCGACCAGGCTCTGTGGATCTCCTACGGTCCGGCGCGCTACTCTTCGGCTCCGCTGGTGGGTCAGCATGCTGAACTGGGCATCGACATGGCACCGCATATGCCGACCGATCCCGCGAACGCCGAGCGGACCTTCCTGTTCAACTACGAATGGTGGGCAGATTACCGCGACGACATGGACGCCCGCTTCCAGGCGTGGCTGTCGCAGTAAGGCGATCGTAGCGGCGGGGTTCGCGCCCCGCCCTATGCCAAATGACACGGCAAGGCGGAGAGATTTCGCCTTGTCCGTTCACCACGAAAGGCAGGGGACAGATGCCTAAAGGGTATATTATCGGACATATCACCGTCACTGATCCTGACGCCTATCTGGAATACATCCGGCAAGACACGCCGATCCTTCAGAACCTGGGCGCCAAGTTCATTGTCCGGGGTGGGCAGTCGGAAGTGCCGGAAGGCGAGACCCTTGAACGCCATGTGGTGATCGAGTTCCCAAGCTACGAGGCCGCAAAGGCCGCTTATTACGATCCAGAATATCAGGAAGTGGCCAAAATTCGCCGGGCCTCGGCGGATAGTGTCATGATCCTAGTGGAAGGCCACGAATGACCGACAATACGGCACAGACCCCCGCAGGCCCGGTACTGGCCGCCGACGGGCGCCCTCTGAAAGCGAGCTTGAACCGTGCGCTCCGGGCCCAGAAAATCCGCGCGCTGCTGCTGATTGCGCCGCTGCTTCTGTTCATCCTGATCACCTTCATCCTCCCGATTGCGGACATGCTGTTCCGGTCGGTCGAGAATGAGATCGTGCGAGAGACGCTGCCGCGCACTGTTGCCGCGATGGAGGAGTGGGAAAACCACGAAGAAGCGCCGGGCGAAGACGTGTATGCGGGGCTGTATATCGACCTGTTCGAGGCCGCCGAGTTCCGCCGCCACACCCGTGTGGGCAGCCGTCTGAACTATGAGATGACGGGAATCTCATCGCTGTTCCGGCAGGCCGGTCGCGGTGTTGGCCGATTTGACACCGATATCTACACCGATCAATTCACTGAACTGGATGCAGCCTGGGCCGATTATGGTACCTGGAGCGAGCTGATGGGCGACAGCGCCATCCGAGCTGCGCTGCCCGAGACAGCCGACGCGTTTGACACATGGGTTCGGATCACCACCGAGGCCAACAATGATGATCCGGCGGAAGAAGATATCGAGGATTTCGTCTTTTTCTCGCTCTATCGCGACCTGAGCGGACGCGAGTATTCAGGCAGCAACGCGCTGCTGAACACTGCGGCGCAGGCCGTGGGAGGGTTTGAAAGCATCTCGATCCGCGAACAGTTCGAAGACCTGGATGAAGACTGGCTGAATCCCGATATCTTAGAGACGATCTGGGTCTATTCGCCCTCTTATACGCCGGGCTACTTCTTGACTGCGATCGACATGCAGCTTTCGGCAGACGGAATTACAGCACAGCCTGAGGACCGTCAGATCTATGTGACTCTGTTTGGCCGGACGCTGTTCATGTCGCTGGTCATCATGGGCAGCTGCGTGTTGCTGGGCTATCCGATTGCCTTCCTGCTGGCGAACCTGCCGATGCGCGTGTCGAACGTGCTGATGATCCTGGTTCTGCTGCCGTTCTGGACCTCGCTTCTGGTGCGGACATCGGCGTGGAAGGTTCTGTTGCAGCAACAGGGTGTGATCAACGACATCCTGGTCTGGGCCGGATTGGTCGCAGATGACGCGCGATTGCAGCTGATCAACAACCAGACCGGTACGATCATTGCCATGACGCATATCCTGCTGCCCTTCATGATCCTGCCGCTTTATTCGGTGATGCAGACCATCCCGCCGTCTTATGTGCGCGCTGCCAAGTCACTTGGCGCGACGGATTGGACAGCCTTCTGGCGGGTCTATTTCCCGCAATCCATTCCGGGTATCGGGGCGGGGTGTATCCTCGTCTTCATCCTCGCCATCGGCTACTACATCACGCCGGAGCTGGTTGGCGGCAGGACCGGGACGTTCATCTCGAACCGGATTGCCTATCACATCTCATCGTCGCTCAACTGGGGTCTGGCTGCTGCGCTTGGCAGTATCCTCCTCGGGGTCGTGCTGATCCTGTATTGGATCTATGACCGCATCGTGGGCATCGACAACGTGAAGCTGGGGTAAAGAACATGAGCAGCCTTCCTCCTTATGCCTCCACCGGCCAGAAAATCTGGTTCTACAGCTTCCGAGTGATCTGCGGGTTGATCTTCTTCTTCCTGATCGCCCCGATCATCACGATCATCCCGCTGAGCTTCAACGCCGAGGATTTCTTTACCTTCACGCCGGGTATGCTGGCGCTGGATCCAGACGCCTACGGGCTGGATCACTACCGGGATTTCTTCACCAATCCCGATTGGCAGCAGCCCCTTTGGAACTCGGTCCGGATTGCACCGATGGCAACGCTGCTGTCTGTCGCCTTCGGGACATTGGCCGCGATCGGCCTGTCGCAGTCCCATGTGCCGTTCAAGGGCGCGATCATGGCGATCCTGATCTCGCCAATGATCGTTCCGCTGATCATTTCGGCCGCCGGGATGTATTTCTTCTACAGCCGCATCGGGTTGCAGGGGACCTATATGGGGGTTGTTCTGGCCCATGCGGCGCTTGGCATTCCGTTCGTGATCATTACCGTGACCGCGACTCTGGTAGGCTTTGACAAGTCGCTGACCCGTGCTTCTGCCTCGCTAGGGGCCAATCCGGTGACGACCTTCTTCAAGGTGCAGATGCCGCTTATTCTGCCGGGGGTGATTTCCGGTGGTCTCTTCGCGTTCATCACGTCCTTTGACGAGGTGGTTGTGGTGCTGTTCGTGGGGTCCGCCGGGCAAAAGACACTGCCCTGGCAGATGTTTATCGGGTTGCGTGAACAGATTTCGCCAACAATCCTGGCCGTGGCCACGATCCTCGTGGTGATCTCGATCGCGCTGCTGACAACGGTAGAGTTGCTCAGGCGACGGTCGGAGCGGTTGCGGGGAATGAGCCCCGGTTAACGGATACGGGCGGCCTTCGGGGCCGCCCTTTTCGTTTCGCCGCCTTTGGCGTCGACCCGGGAACGCGCCTCGTCACCCCCCGCTTACGCGGGGACCTCCTCGGCTCGTGTTGCCACGGATAGTTGGAGAGCGAGGCGCCCAGGGTTTCGGGCCCCGTCCCCGGTGGGGAGGATCGGATGCCTCCGGCGGGAGTATTTGGGCAAAGAAGAAGGTCAGTAGGCGGTGACGCCCCCATCGATTGCGATGGCCTGACCGGTCATGTAGCTGTTGGCAGGGTCGAGCATGGCCAGCATCGCGGCGGTGATTTCCTCGGGTGTGCCTAAGCGTTTCATCGGCGAGGCGCTTGCCAGGAATTCTTGCATCTCGGCCATGCCGCTTTCGGTGACCATCGGTGTGGGGCTGTAGAAGGGGCAGATGGCGTTCACGCGGATCCTGTTGCGGGCTTCCTCAATCGCGGCGGTCTTGGTGAGGCCCACCACAGCATGTTTGGCGGCGGCATAGGCGGCGAGCTTGGGGGCGGCGCCCAGACCGGCCACGGACGCCACGTTCAGGATCGCGCCACCGGTGTCCCTCATCAGCGGGATCTGATGCTTGAGGCCAAAGAACGTGCCCTTTGCATTCACCGCATGGATCAGGTCAAACTCATCCTCTCGGATGTCGGTCAGGCGCTTCATCGGGCCCGCGATTCCGGCGTTGTTCACCGCAATATCCAGCTTGCCGAACTGTTCTATGGCCAGGTCACAAAGCGCCTTGACCCGATCCTCTTTCGTCACGTCGCAGCGCATATAGGCGGCCCGATGCCCGCGGGCCACGTGGCGCAGGCCCCATTTGTTTCGATCCCCCATCACCAGAAGCGCGCCTTCGGCGGCCAGCGCCTCTGCCAGCAACTTGCCAAAGCCGCTGGCGGCCCCGGTGATCAGAGCGACCTTGCCCTCGAAGCGCTTGTTCATATCGTGAGCCCGCCATCGACGACCAGCAACTCGCCGGTCGTGTAGCTGGCGGCATCAGATACGAGGTAGAGCACCGCGCCCGCCATTTCCGAGGCTTCCGCCGGGCGTTTCATGGGAAGGCGGGCCATGATCTCATTGTAATGGGTTTCGCTTTCCAGAAGCGCGCCTGCGAAGCGTGTGCGGGTCCATCCCGGCGCCAAGGCATTGACGCGGATGCCGAACTGGGCGCATTCCTTGGCGAAGGCGCGGGTCATGTTCACCACGGCGCCCTTGGTGATCGAGTAGGTGCCCTGCATATCACCGGGTTCCAGCGCGTTGACCGAGGCCGTGTTGACGATGGCCCCCTTGCCCTGATCGCGCATCATCTTGCCCGCCTCGACCGACATGAAGAAATAGCCCCGGATGTTCACGTCGAGCGTCTTCTCGAAGGTCGAGAGATCGGTGTCGAGGATATGCCCGAAATAGGGATTGGTGGCCGCGTTGTTCACAAGGATATCGAGGCGGCCGTGCGTGGCCTTGATGTGGTCGAAGATGGCGGCGATCTGGTCCATGTCGCCGATATGGCAGGGAAATGCCTCGGCACTGCCACCTGCGGCCTGGATCGCCTCTGCCACCGCGCGACAACCGTCGATCTTGCGGCTGGAGACAATCACATGGGCACCGTGTTCGGCCAGGATCTTGGCAATTTCCTCTCCAATTCCGCGACTTGCGCCGGTGACGAGCGCCACGCGGCCAGTCAGGTCAAAGAGCGGATGTGGTTGGATGGTCATATCTGGGCCTCTCTGTTTCTTCGGAAGGCTAGAGGGGAAGGGCGGAAAGGCAAGCGCTTTCCGGGCGTGAAACGGAATGACACGACGGCACAGTTGACAACCGGCCGGGTGGCTCTGATCGTTCGGGCAGCCAAATCGCAAGGAGACATGTGGTGGATTTCGAACCGACGCCGAAGATGCGTGAGATGCAGGCGCGCCTGACCGAGTTCATGGCAGCGCATATCTACCCGGCGGAACCGGTTTTCGCGCGGCATTTCGAGACAACGGAGACGCCTTTTCGGACGCCCGATTTCTATGAAGACCTGAAGGACAAGGCCCGCGCGGCGGGACTGTGGAACCTCTTCCGCCCGAAGGCCCATGGCGGGGAGCTGTCTAACCTCGAATATGCACCGTTGGCCGAGATCATGGGACGGGTGTGGTGGGCGCCGGAGGTTTTCAACTGCAATGCGCCCGACACAGGGAATATGGAAACCCTGATGCTCTACGGTTCGGAGGCGCAGAGGGCGCGCTGGCTGGAGCCCCTGCTGGCGGGCGAGATCCGGTCGGGCTTTGCCATGACCGAACCGGATGTTGCGTCGTCGGATGCCACAAACATTCGCACCGAGATACGCCGGGATGGCCCTGACTACGTGCTGAACGGGCGCAAATGGTACACGACGGGCGGTATGCGCGAAAGCTGTGCGGTGTTCATCGTCATGGGGAAGTCGGACCCGGACAATGCGGATCGCCACAAGCAGCAAAGCATGATCCTTGTGCCGCGTGATACGCCCGGGTTGAAGATCCTGCGCCATGTGACGACTTTTGGCTATGCGGACGCGCCGTTTGGTGAGGCGGAGATTGAGTTCGACAATGTCAGGGTGCCCGCCGAAAACCTGCTACTTGGCGAGGGCAGGGGATTTGAAATCGCTCAAGGACGGCTCGGGCCGGGGCGTATCCATCACTGTATGCGGCTGGTTGGAGCGGCTCAGCGGGCGCTGGAGTTGATGATGGACCGGGTCGAGGAACGCGAGACGTTCGGGCGGCGGCTTAGCCAACATCAGTCGGTGCGCGAGGACATCGCCAAAAGCTGGTGCGAGATCGAGCAGGCGCGCTTGCTGACGCTGAAAGCCGCGGCAAAGATCGACCGGGACGGCGCGAAGGCCGCCAAAGATCTGATTTCCGCGATCAAGATCGTAGCTCCGATGATGGCGCAGACGGTCATTGACCGATCGATCCAGATCCACGGGGGAAAGGGCCTTACGCAGGACCTGCCATTGGCGGAATTGTTCAATTATGCCAGACAGATACGCTTTGCTGACGGACCGGATCAGGTGCATATGATGGCGCTTGGGCGGCAGCTGGTGAGGGCGCATCACGAGGGCAATAAGGGGCCGGTTTGATGGAGGAGGCGGAGCTTCGACGGCTTGGAACCTATCTGGAGGCGCATTTGCCCGGATTTCGCGGGTTGCGGACCGCCCAGAAGTTCTCGGATGGGCAGTCGAACCCGACATACAAGCTGCGTGCTGAGAGCGGCGCGTATGTCCTACGCCGCAAACCACCCGGAGAGTTGCTGAAATCGGCCCATGCGGTGGACAGGGAGTTCCGAGTTCTCTCAGCCTTGGCGGAAACGAATGTTCCAGTGGCTCGGGCCCTGCATCTTTGCGCGGATGACAGCGTGCTTGGCGCGATGTTCTACGTGATGGAATTCGTTGACGGGCGGGTTTTCTGGGACCCTGCATTGCCGGGGATTGAGCCATCGGATCGGGCGGCGATCTACGATCAGATGAACCTGTCCCTCGCGGCGATTCACTCCGTGGATCTAGAGGCCGTGGGATTGTCGGATTTCGGTCGTGCGGGCAGCTATTATGAACGGCAATACGGTACCTGGGTGCGTCAGTACCGGGCGACTGAGACCGGGCAAATTCCGGCGATGGAGCGGATTATCGACTGGCTGGACGCGAACATGCTGCCCGATGATGGGCGCGTGTCGCTTGTTCATGGTGACTACCGGCTGGATAATGTGATGTTCGCCCGGGACACGCCCAGGTTGATTGCGGTGATGGATTGGGAACTGTCCACCCTGGGACATCCGCTGGCCGATCTTGCCTATCAATGCATGCTGTGGCGTATGCCACCGGGCCCGGTTCTCAGTGGGCTGGAAGGTGTAGATCGCCGGGCGCTTGGGTTGCCAACGGAAGACGATTATGTTGCGCGCTATTGCGAACGGGTGGGGATACCGGGGATCGACAACTGGGAGTTCTACCTCGTCTTCGGCCTGTTCCGGCTCGCAGCCATTGTGCAAGGCGTGGGGTATCGCGGTTTGCAGGGCAATGCATCCTCTGATCGGGCTTTACAGGTGGGCGCTTTGGCTGCGCCTTTGGCCGAAAAAGCCTGCGATATCCTTGATGGGCGAGGCTGAGGCGCTGCTCTAAGCCATTGAAATCCGATTCATATTTGGAATCCAATTGGTTGTCAGCCAACTCTAGAGTCATATCTGAACAGAGTGAAGGGTGACTTGAAAATCAGACCGCCCCGCAATCTTTGCCAGATTACGGGGCGGCAGTATTTGATCATACAACTTTAAGAAGATTTCCCTTCCCTTAACTGTTTGATTTCTTTTCAAAAGGTGGGAAGCGCGTCATCTCTGCCGCTACGGTCCAATCCATATGGTTGCGCACGAACTCGTTCGACGCATCACGCGGCGGTTGATAGTCCCAACTGACCAGCGCGCCGATCTCCATCGCGTTGTGAACCGGCCCACGGCGCTTTTGGCTGGCCAAAACGGCTTCGTAGAGCAGCTTTTCTTGCCATTTCTGAGAAATGAACGATTGAAACTCTGCAACTTTCTGTGCGTGCGCGGGATCGTCAGCCAGATTCTTCTGCTCAAAAGGGTCAGAAGAAATATCAAACAATTGAGGGGGATCAACCTCGCAATGGATATATTTCCAGGTACCACGCCGGATCATGAAGATTGGGTGGCTTGCACATTCCGCACAATACTCCCCAATGACTTCACCTCCATCAGGGTTATCCACAGCCCCCTGAAGCAGCGGCCAGATCGAGCGGCCATCCAATTCCATAGCCGGATCGGGCGCGGATTGACCGGTTGAGGACGCGATATCCAGGAACGTGGGCAGGATATCGAGCAGGCTGACAGGCTCTGCAACGGTCCGGTTCTCAACGCCGGGTCCAGCAATAATCATAGGGATTCGAGCGGAATGCTCGAAGAAGCTCATCTTGTACCAGAGCCCCCGTTCGCAAAGCATGTCGCCATGATCCGATGTCACGATAACGATCGTGTTGTCCAACTGCCCGGATTCCTCCAACGCCTTCACGATTTCACCGACCTTGGAGTCAAAATAGGACGTGTTGGCATAGTAGCCGCGCCGGGCGTTCCGGATCTCCTGTTCCGTCACCGGCTGCGCGTCCGCGCCGATACCGTGATGCACGCGCAGCGTGTGCGGGTCATCGGCCAGCCCTGTTTGCGGCATGTCGATTTCGTCGTCGGAGTACAGGTTCCAGAACTCTGGGCGCGGCACGTAGGGGTCATGAGGGTGGATCAGGCTGACGACCATGGCGAAGGGCGCTGTACCGCGCATTGCATATTCCAGAATGCGGCGGCGGGCGAGGAAGGTGGCCTCCTCGTCATACTCGATCTGGAACGTAGTTGCCGCGGGGCCGGCCTCCTGCACCGACTCCATGTTGTGATACCACTTGTCGATGCGTTCGTGCGGGTTGGTCCAATCGGGGGTCCAGGCGTGATCGGACGGGTAAACGTCTGTGGTCAGGCGTTCCTCGAACCCATGAAGCTGATCGGGGCCGACAAAGTGCATCTTGCCGGACAGACATGTGCGATAGCCCATCATTCGGAGATAGTGCGCGAATGTCGGAATTGATGCGGGGAACTCGGCGGCATTGTCATAGGCGCCAATTTTTGAGACCAGCTGTCCGGTCATGAAAGACGCGCGTGACGGCGCACAAAGGGGCGAGTTGCAATAGGCAGAATCAAAGCGCGTTCCGCGTGCGGCCAATGCGTCCATATTGGGTGTCTTAACAACCGGATGGCCATAGGTGCCGGTAAAGTGCGGCGCAAGCTGATCGGCCATAATCAGCACGATATTGGGGGGGGATTGCATCAAATGTCCTCTCGTTCGGGGGTAATCCAGGTGCGTCGGCGCGCAGGGGCGGCCGGGACCGTTGCGCGGCCCATCACAGTCAAAATTGGTCGCAACGCAAGAAAATTTCTTCCTTTTCCTGAAAGCTTGTCGGAAATAGTGAACCGTTGGTCGAATTTGGGTTTTCGCACCAGAAATCCCGTGCGAGAGTAACGCATGGACTCGCTCACTCGACCCACATTTCGCCGTACAAGCGAAGCGGTAGTTTCGAAAAAATCGAAACGTTGGCTTCCCGCCTGTGAAAGCTGGTGCAAATGCAAGGTTTTCTGATCAAGTCCACAGATCGTGGCTCTTGCCGTGTCGGACACTTGCCCTTTAGCATAAATTTTGACCGACTCCCGGCAGCGGAGCGTCTGAGCTGTCTGAGACAGCTGGTGGGGCGATCCAGTTATGAACAGCTCGAGACTGCTAGAAACTCGAAATGAATACGACAACAGCGGAGAATAAAATATGACGAAGACCTCACTCATCTCGGGCGGCGTAAGCCGCCGTGGCGTGCTCAAAGGCGCGTCTGCCATTGGTGGTGCGGCCCTGATCGGCCCGATGGGCGCCCGCATGGCGCAGGCGCAGCCAACCCGCGGCGGCATCCTGCGCGTTGCTCAGGCGCACGGGTCGACAACTGACTCCATGGACCCGGGGTCCTGGGAAAACGACTTCACCATTCTTCAGGCCCACACCCGCAACAACTATCTCACAGAGATTGCGCCTGATGGCTCGCTGGTCCCTGAACTGGCCGAAAGCTGGGAAGCCTCGTCAGACGCCGCGACCTGGACCTTCACGATCCGGTCTGGTGTTCAGTTCCATTCCGGCCATATCCTGACCGCCGAAGACGTTGTCGCCTCGCTGCGCCACCATATGGGTGAGGACTCCACCTCGGCCGCCGCGCCGATCGTGGCCCCGATCACCGATATGCGTGTCGATGGCATGAACGTCATCTTTACGCTGGCGTCCGGCAACGCCGACTTCCCCTTCGTGCTGGCCGACTATCACCTGCCGATGCTGCCGTCGCGCGATGGTGCGATTGATCCGATGACGACGGATGGCTGTGGCCCCTACAAGATTGAAGAGATCGAGTTCGGCGTTGGCGCCACCTATTCGCGCCATGATGGTTACTGGAAGTCTGACGCAGCCTATTTCGACGGTGTCGAACAGATCGTGATTCACGATGCCGCCGCTCGTCAGAACGCGCTGATCTCGGGCGAGGTCGACTATATCGACTCTGCCGATCTCAACACCGTTCACCTGCTTCAGCGCGCGCCCGGCGTGGTGGTTCTGTCGGTCACCGGCACCCAGCACTATGGCTTGCCGATGGACACCCGTGCCGCCCCGTTCAGCGACAACAACATCCGTCTGGCGCTGAAATACGCTATCGACCGTCAGCAGCTGGTGGACACCATCCTGAACGGCTTCGGTGAAGTGGGTAACGACCACCCGATCGGCTCTGGCCAGCTCTACTACAACACCGAGCTGGAGCAGAAGACATACGACCCGGATCGTGCCCGCTACCACCTGGCGCAAGCCGGGCTCGAAAGCCTCGACGTGGATATCCACCTGGCCGACGCCGCCTTCGCGGGCGCTGTTGACGCGGGTGTGCTCTACTCCGAAAGCGCGGCTGGTGCTGGCGTGAACCTGAACGTGGTGCGTGAACCCAACGATGGTTACTGGTCCAACGTCTGGATGCAGCTGCCGTTCTGTGGCACCTACTGGGGCGGTCGTCCGACCCAGGATCTGATGTTCTCGACCGCTTACGCCGAAGGCGCACCGTGGAACGAGACATACTGGAGCCACGAGCATTTCAACCAGCTGCTGGTAGCCGCACGTGCAGAACTGAACTCGGAACTGCGTCGCGAGATGTATTTCGAGATGCAGCAGATCTGTTCGGACGAAGGCGGTATCATCATCCCGATGTTCGCGGCCTATGTCGGCGCGCACAGCGACGCGCTGGCGCACCCCGAACAGGTTGCGTCGAACTGGCGCAACGACGGTCACCGCATCGCCGAACGCTGGTGGTTTGCCTGATCTAACCTACATCGCCCCGGGCCACATTGGCCCGGGGTTCTTCTTCTGTGACCTTTGGCGCACTGGGGGCAGTGCCGCCTGAAGGGGGACCCATGTCACATATTTGGAGCATGATCGCGAAGCGATTGGCCCTTGGCCTTTTGACGCTGTTCATCGTGTCACTGCTGATTTTCGGAGCGACAGAGCTGTTGCCCGGCGATTTCGCCGAAGAATTTCTTGGTCAGGCTGCAACGCCTGAAACCGTTGCTGCAATCCGGCGAGAGCTCGGGCTCGATCTGCCGATGCACACCCGATACATTGAATGGCTAACCGGTGTCGTTCAGGGCGATTTCGGCAATTCGCTATCCAACCGCAGACCCGTAATCGAGCTGATCAGCACACGGCTTGGCAACACGCTGTTCCTGGCTCTCTATGCTGCTGCGATTGCGGTGCCGCTCTCGCTGATGCTGGGCATTCTTGCCGCGCTGTTCCGCAACAGCTTTTTCGACCGGTTTTCGAACGCCTCTGCGCTCACCTCGATTTCCTTCCCGGAATTCTTCGTCGCCTACATCCTGATCTTCTGGCTGGCAGGCCGGGGGGGGATGTTCCCCTCGATGGCAAGCTTCCGCGGTGATCCGTCCATGGCTGAGATGCTCTACCGAACCTTCCTTCCGGCCCTGACCCTGACGCTTGTTGTAACCGCACATATGATGCGGATGACGCGG
This sequence comes from Nioella aestuarii, assembly GCF_050896395.1. Classification (NCBI taxonomy): domain Bacteria; kingdom Pseudomonadati; phylum Pseudomonadota; class Alphaproteobacteria; order Rhodobacterales; family Paracoccaceae; genus Nioella; species Nioella aestuarii. The sequence continues at coordinate 36,177 of NZ_JBPBBA010000023.1, forward strand.
GCGGCGATCATCAACCTTCTGGCGTCGCCTTATATCGAGATGGCGCGGCTAAAGGGGATGAAGCCGATGCGGGTGATCGTCCGCCACGCGCTGCCCAATGCGCTGGCCCCGATCATCAACGTGATCGCCCTGAACCTTGCCTACCTGATCACAGGTGTGGTCGTGGTCGAGGTGGTTTTCGTCTTCCCCGGTTTGGGCCAGTTGATGGTCGATAGCGTGGCAGCGCGGGATATGCCTGTTGTGCAGGCGGTCGCTCTGATCTTTGCGGCGGCCTATGTGCTGCTGAACCTGACGGCGGATGTGTTGGCGACCTTGTCCAACCCGCGCCTTGTGCATCGTCGTTAAGGGGGGCGGATCATGGGTTTTCTGATTGGACTATTCTGGTTCGTTGTTGTCGTCGCAGGCTGCATGGCTGCGGGCTGGCTATTCCGGACCATTGCCATTGCCGTCACTCCGAAAGGGGTCAAGAAAGAGCTGCGCACCGCGCCGCTGACCGCGTCTTTCGGGATGCTGGTGATCATCATCTACATCATCGTGGCCGTGTTCGCCCCGCTGATTGCCCCGTTCCCGGAACGGGCGGTCGTCGGGCCGGAATACATGCCGTGGGATCAGGTGCATCTCTTGGGCACCGATAATCTGGGTCGCGACATGCTGTCCCGCCTGATTTTCGGGGCACGCAACACAGTTGGGATCGCGTTTGCAACCACGATGCTGGCCTTCCTGATCGGGTCCGTTCTGGGGCTGCTGGCGGCAACGGTTGGTGGCTGGCTGGATCAGGCGCTTAGCCGCACGGTGGACGTGCTGATGGCCATTCCTGCGCTTATCTTCTCGTTGCTGTTGCTGACCATCTTCGGCACCTCGATCATCACCCTGATCATTGTCATCGCGATCATCGACTCCACGCGGGTATTCCGCCTGGCCCGCTCGGTCGCGCTGAATATCGTGGTAATGGACTATATCGAGGCCGCGAAGCTGCGGGGTGAGGGGCTGTGGCGGCTGATCACGAGAGAGATCCTGCCCAATGCCATGGCGCCGCTGGTGGCGGAATTCGGGCTGCGCTTTTGCTTCGTGTTTCTGGCCATTTCGGCGCTCAGCTTCCTTGGTCTTGGCCTGCAACCGCCCATGGCGGACTGGGGGTCTATGGTGAAGGAAAACGCAACGCTGATCGCGTTCGGCGACATCACACCGCTGCTGCCGGCAGGGGCCATTGCGCTGCTGACCGTGTCCGTCAACTTCGTCGTTGACTGGCAGTTGCATCGCGCCAGCGGGTTGAAGGAGTAAGGTCATGACCGAACAAAACAACGAAAAACCGGTCCTCTTGACCATGAAGGGCCTGCGCATCGAAGGGCGGGCCGATGAAACCTGGTCCGAAATCGTGCACGGCATCGACCTGACCCTTCACAAGGGTGAGGTTCTAGGCCTGATCGGTGAATCCGGGGCAGGTAAGTCAACGGTCGGCCTGGCCGCCATGGGCTTTACCCGCGACGGGTGCCGAATATCTGGGGGCGAGATCGTCTTTGATAGGATCGACCTGTTGGCCGCATCCGAAGCCACGCGGCGCGATTTGCGCGGCAAGCGCATCGCGTATGTGGCGCAATCCGCTGCGGCCAGCTTCAACCCGGCCCACAAGCTGATGGACCAATATTGCGAAGCGCCGGTTCAGCATGGCGTGATGGCCCGGTCCGAGGCTGAAAGCGATGCGGTGGATCTCTATCGTCGTATGCAGTTGCCGGAGCCAGACGTGATCGGTTTCCGCTATCCGCACCAGGTCTCGGGTGGGCAGTTGCAGCGGGCGATGACCGCAATGGCCATGGCCTGCCGACCTGACCTGATCATCTTCGATGAACCCACGACGGCGCTGGACGTGACCACACAGATCGAGGTTCTGGCCGCGATCCGCAATATCGTCGAACAGTTCGATACGGCGGCGATCTATATCACCCATGACCTTGCGGTTGTGGCGCAGATGGCCGACCGGATCAAAGTGCTGCTGAAAGGTGATGAGGTTGAAGAGGCTGACACGCGGTCTATGCTGTCGGCCCCGAAAGAGGACTATACCAAGTCTTTGTGGGCTGTGCGTAGCCACGCGCGGGCAGAACAGCCCCCCGTTGCTGCCGGTACAACACCCGTCGTCTCGGTGCAGAATATCACGGCAGGCTACGGCTCGGTCGATGTTTTGATGAATGTCAATTTTGAAATTCATCAACGCCGCACTGTGGCCGTGGTGGGCGAATCCGGCTCTGGCAAATCCACAACGGCGCGGGTCATCACCGGGCTGCTGCCCCCTAGGCAGGGCCAGATCCTGTTCGATGGCTCGCCGCTGCCACCCGATTACCGCAATCGCAGTCGTGACCAGCTGCGGCAGGCGCAAATGATCTACCAAATGGCGGATACCGCGCTGAACCCAAAACTGCGCATTCGTGAACTGATCGGCCGTCCGGCACAGATGTATCTGGGATTGCAGGGTAGGCAGCTGGAGGAGCGGACCCGCAACCTGCTGGACCTGATCGAACTGGAACCTGACGACTATATCGACCGGCTGCCTTCCGAGTTGTCGGGCGGACAGAAGCAACGGATCGGTATTGCTCGTGCGCTGGCGGCAGAGCCCAAGTTCATCATCTGCGACGAGGTTACATCGGCGCTTGACCAACTTGTGGCCGAGGGCATCCTCAAGCTGCTGGACAAGCTGCAATCGGAGTTTGACCTGGCCTACATGTTCATTACCCATGACCTTGCGACGGTGAAGGCCATCGCGGATGAGGTCGTCGTGATGAAAGAGGGCAGGGTGGTCGAACAAGGGCCCAAGTCCGAAATGTTCCAGCCGCCGCATGACCCTTATACGGAGCTGCTTCTGTCCTCGGTGCCGGAAATGGACCCGGATTGGCTGACAGAACTTTTGAAGGACCGTGCGGGCGGATGATCCCGAACGCCTTGATTGCTTGACGAAAAGCGGCCTGTCCAGAATGGGGCGGGCCGTTTTCATACGGCCAGATGGCGGAAATATGTAATTTTGTGTGGAAATCCGACGCAACGCCATGTGAAATGGCGGCAGACTAAAACAATAACCAACCAAGAAAACGACCTCAGGGAGCTACCTCATGAAATCCGTTCTTCTTTCTGGCCTGTCTGTTCTGGCGCTGACCGGTGCGGCTGCCGCCGCTGATCTGGGCGATACCGGAACGCCGATCCGTCTTGCCATCAACGAATGGACCGGCCAGCACCTGTCCACCCATGTGGCTGGCCAGATCCTCGAACAGGCGGGCTATACCGTCGAATACGTGACCGCCGGTTACTACAACATGTATCCCGCCATTGGTGAGGGCGAGATCCACGCCGCGCTGGAAGTGTGGGATTCGAACGTGCCGGAACTGTATTACGAAGTGCTCAACGACGGCGGCGTGATGGATATCGGCGACCTTGGCCTGGTGGCGCGCGAAGGCTTTGCGTACCCCGCCCATGTCGAAGATCTGTGCCCGGGCCTGCCCGCGTGGGAAGCACTGAACGATTGCGCCATGCAATTCGCTACCGCTGAAACCATTCCGCAGGGCCGCCTGATCGACTACCCGGCTGATTGGGGCACCCCCGGTGCTGAACGCGCTGCCGGTCTGGAACTGCCGTTCCGTGCCGTGCCCGCAGGGTCCGAAGGGGCGCTGATCGCAGAACTGCGCGCCTCGACCGAACGCGGTACGCCGCTTCTGATGGTCTTCTGGCAGCCGCATTGGGCGGTGTCGGCTTATGACGTGCGCTTCGTCGATCTGCCGCCGGGCACACCGGAATGCTACGAAGACGCTTCGGTCGGACCGAACCCGAACGCGACCTCGGACTGTGACTTCCTGCCGACCCGCGTCTTCAAGATCACGTGGTCCGGCTTCGCGGAGCAGTGGCCCGCCGCCGCTGAAATCCTCGCCGCCTACCAATTCATGACCGAAGACCAGCAGCCGATGATGGGCATGGTCGATAATGACGGCATGTCAGTGGAAGAGGTTGCAGCGGCTTATGTCGCTGACCATGCTGACGCGATCGCGGCAATGATCGCGGCCGCGACGGAGTAATCGGGACATGACCGCTTCGGCCCCGACCAGCACCCCGGCGATTGCTGTCGAGGGGTTGTGGCAGGTCTTTGGCAGCGATGCCGAAACCCGTTTGAAAAACGCGCAGGGGCGGACCAGTTCCGCCCCCGACGCTGCCGATGCCCTGCGAGACGAGGGGCTGATCCCCGCCGTGCAGGACGCCAGTTTCGAGGTGAAGGAAGGCGAGCTTTTCGTGATCATGGGCCTGTCGGGATCCGGCAAATCGACCATGATCCGCTGTATCTCTCGCCTGGTGGAGCCAACCGCCGGTGCGGTGCGCATTGATGGCGAGGATATCCTTGCGGCAAATCCCAAACGCCTGATCGAGCTGCGTCGCAAGAAGCTGGGTATGGTGTTCCAGCATTTCGGACTGTTCCCTCATATGAGCGTGGCCGACAATGCGGCCTTCCCGCTGAAAATGCTGGGACAATCCAGATCGGAACGTCGCAATCGCGCGCTTGAAGTGATCGAAATGGTGGGGCTGACGGGCCGCGAGGATGCCTATCCACGAGAGCTGTCCGGTGGCCAAAAGCAGCGTGTGGGGATCGCCCGGTCACTGGCGGCCAATCCCGATATCTGGTTCCTGGATGAGCCCTTTTCCGCTCTGGATCCGCTCATCAGGCGGCAATTGCAGGATGAATTCCTGAAGATTCAATCGACGCTGAACAAGACCATTGTCTTCATCACACATGACATTGCCGAAGCGTTGAAACTGGCCGACCGCATTGCAATCATGCGCGATGGCAAGATCGTGCAGATCGGAACACCCGCGCAGATCGTGCTGAACCCGGTCGATGACTATGTGCGAGAGTTTTCCCGCGATGTGGCCAAGGGCCGACACGCCCGTTTGGCAAGCGTGCTGCATACGGACACGCCGCCGACCATGCCCGATGATCCAAAGTTGCGGCTTGATATGACCTTGGAGGAGGCTCTCGCCTCTTGCATGTCGCTCTATGAGCCAGTCCCCGTTTGGGACGGTGATGGCCAGATGGCGGGCTACATCCACCCCTCCGATTTGGCCAAGGCCTTGCAGGTGGACCGCACATGAGCGATGTCAGCCTGCCCGCCCCAACACTGATCGACCGCCTGACGCCGGGCGCACGCGCAGCTTTGCTGACTTTGCTGGTTGGTGCACTTTGCCTTGCGCTGGAACCCGTCACTGATCTGCTTCCCGTGTGGCCCGAGGCCTGGACGCTGCCGGTGACTGAATGGATCGGGGCGTCGCTGGATTGGCTGTTTGACATCATTCGACCGGCGATGCGGCTGCTCTCGGCGATCCTTGAATATCCCATGATCTGGGTAAACTGGCTGTTGGTGAACACTCCCTGGCCGTTGATCATCGGCGCAACTGTTGCGCTTGGCTGGTATGCTGGCGGACTGTCTTTGGCGCTGATGTCGGCAGTGGGACTCGGATTTGTTCTGGCCTCTGGCTATTGGGTCGAGGGGATGAACACGCTGGCGCTCGTTTTCGTGTCTGTCCCCCTGGCGCTGACCCTTGGGCTTCTCATTGGCATCTGGTCCAACGAAAGCGCCCGCGCGCGACCTTGGATCGAGGCAACGCTTGATTTGATGCAGACGGTGCCAACCTTTGCCTATCTCACGCCGCTTCTGCTTCTCTTCGGGTTTGGTCCTGTTGTGGGCCTGATCGCCTCCGCGATCTACGCAGCCCCGCCAATGGCGCGGAACACGCTGCTTGGATTGCAGCGGGTCGAGGCGGAGGTGAAAGAAGCCGGTGTCATGTCTGGCGCCACCCGGCTGCAACAGCTGGTACAGGTGGAAATCCCCGCCGCTGCCACGCAGATCATGATCGGCGTCAATCAGGCGCTGATGGCAGCGCTGTCGATGGTCATCATCGCCGCGGTGATCGGGGGCTTTGACGACATCGGTTGGGAAGTTCTGCTGACCATGCGGCAGGCCAATTTCGGACAGAGCCTTCTGGCCGGCTTGGTCATCGTGGTTTTCGCAATCATCATTGACCGGATCTCGGCCCGCATGGCCACCTCGCGCGACCGGTTCGACGTTCGAATTTCGTGGATCATCCTTGCGGTGGCTGTCGCCGCCTCTGTCCTCGCATGGGCGGCACTGCCCGCGCCCGGCGAGATGGCGGTTCTGGCCCCGACGGTCGAGGCCGTGGATGGTGCGCTGACAAGTTTCACCCGCAGTGCCGGGGCGACGCTCGACTCCATCAAGAACAACGCGATGTTCTATGGGTTGTTGCCGCTGCGCATCGGGCTGGACGGCGCGGTTCTGCCCTTTACCTGGGGGTTCAGCTGGACGGCGAACATGTCCTTCGCACTTTTTGCGGTGGCGGGGGCGATCGGAATTGCCGTGGCTCTGACCGGGCGCATGGCCTTCGGACTGTGCATTCCGATCGTGGCGGGCGTGGTGGAAACCGGCGTCTCGGACCTGCCCTGGCCCTTCGTGCTGGTCGGGCTTGGCGCGGTGGCATGGGTCGCGGGCGGTTGGAAGCTGACGCGGCTTGTGGTCATCCTAATGCTGGCGATCGCCATTTCGGGCCTCTGGCCCCGCGCGATGCTGTCGCTTTACCTTTGCGGCGCGGCGGTGATTGCCTGCGCGGTTCTGGGCGGGCTTCTTGGCCTTTTGTCGGCCGTGTCGAAACCGGCTTGGGCGGTGATCCGGCCCGTCTGCGATATGCTGCAAACGATCCCGCTGTTTGTCTTCCTGATCCCGGTTCTGATGTTCTTCCAGATTGGAGAGTTCTCGGCCTTCCTCGCCATCATCGCCTACGCCATCGTGCCGATGATCCGTTACACAAGGCACGGGTTGGTCACCACGCCGCCCGAGATGCTGGAATCGGCTGTGTCCTCGGGCGCGACCGAATGGCAGATCATGCGCGAGGTGCGCGCGCCCTATGCAGCGCCGACGATCCTTCTGGGGCTCAACCAGACCATCCTTTATGCCTTCGCAATGCTGGTCATCGCGGCGCTTATCGGCACCACGGGGCTTGGCCAGTCGATCTATATTGCGCTTGGCTCGGGCGATGTGGGCCTTGGCATTTCGGCGGGTGCGGCCATGGCCATCCTTGCCCTGATCGCCGACCGCATAGTACAGGGGTTCGCAGAAGAACGGCGGAGGGCCCTCGGCCTATGAACGACGAGTTCATCCCCAAGGGGGTGGCGCATGTGGATTTGCCCCCCGGGCAGAAGACCGAAGTCATCAGCTTCCTGTTACTGCCCAAACTGTCGATGTTGGCGTTCACGTCCGCCATCGAACCGTTGCGAATTGCCAACCAGCTGACCGGCCAGAAACTCTATAGCTGGCAGACAATCAGCCAGGACGGCAAGCCCGTGCGCGCCTCGAACGGGATCGAGATTGGCGCGACCTGCGCCATAGTCGATGCCAAGATCAGCGGGCCTTTGTTTGTCTGCTCGGGGGTGGAACCCGACACGGTCGTCACAGATCAGGTCGCCGGACTGGTGCGCAAGCATTGGCGGATGGGGCACCAAGTGGGCGGGCTGTGTACCGGGGCCTATGCGCTGGCGCGGGCAGGCATTCTGAAAGGCAAGGATTTCACGCTTCATTGGGAAAACATGCCGCCCTTCCGTGAAAGCTTCCCGGATCTGGAGCCGTTGGATCAGCTCTACGTCATCGACGACCGGATCGTGACCTGCGGTGGCGGGTCGTCCGCGACGGATCTCTTCCTGCGGCTGATCTCGGAACGCTTCGGCCCGATCCTGTCGCATTCTGTGCTGAACATGTGCCTGCATCCTGTGCATCGGTCAGAGGAGGAGGCGCAGCAATCCTCGCGCGCGGCCTCTATCGGCACCCGCAACCGCAAGCTGCTGCAAATCCTGCGCTACATGGAAGAGAATATCGAGGAATTGTTCTCGCTCGATGACCTCGCCACCCGCTTCAAGGTCTCGCGCCGTCAGATCGAGCGGCTGTTCCTGACCCATGTAAAGGCCACGCCCAAGCAGTACCTCACCGACCTGCGCCTGCGCCGGGGGCGAATGCTGCTGGCGGAAACGGATATGAAAGTGGCCGATATCGCCAGCTCCTGCGGGTTTGAATCGACCAACCATTTCTCGCGTCGGTTCCGGGAGAAATACGGGGTCTCACCGCATAAGTTCCAATCGGCGGGGCGGGGGTAGCATTGGGGGTGAAATGAGATCCTCAACGGCAGGTGTGAGCCCGAAGGGGACGTGCCTATGCGCGCTGACCTGCCATAGTGAAGCCAGCGATCTTCCCGCATCACAAGGTCATTGGCAAAACAGTACAAAAGTTCTTTTTGGACTCGCCGGGATCGTGCATCTTCCGCAAGGGAAAGCTGACGCATTGTGCAACGGTCCAAGTCGCACTGAAAGGAACCACGATATGACCGACCTCGAGCCAGTAAGAACGTATTTTGCGGGTTGGAACGCCCGAGACGCGGACGCCATTCTTGCCAGCTTAACAGAAGATGGAACCTATGAAGACCCGAGTACGGGAGGACCGATCTCCGGATCGGCGTTAAAGGCCTATGTTACAGGGCTCTGGTCAGCCTTCCCCGATCTTCGCTTCGAAGAAGACAGTCTGGACAGTACGGGCCCGAACCGGGCGGCGTCTCAGTGGGTTATGTTGGGAACGAACACCGGGTCAATGCGCGGACTGCCGCCCACGGGAAAATCGGTGCGGGTGGAAGGTTCGGACTTCTTCACCCTGCGTGACGGCAAGGTGGCCACGGTCAAAGGGTATTTCGACGGTGGGGCCGTGCCGCGTCAACTGGGGCTCGACATCATCGTTCAGCCCAGCCAGATAGGCCCGTTCAAGTTCGGGGTGTCAACGGAGGTGCAAACCGGACGTCTGGATGAGCCGGTGGCCTTCTCGATCACCACGCTTCACGCCCGGAACGACGAATGCGTCCAGCAGGTGCGTGAAGGGTCAAGGGCATCGCTGATTGATATGCTGAAGATGGATGGCTTCATCGGGGCAACGACGGCTGTGATTGGCCACCGCATGGTCACGATCTCGGCGTGGGACAGTCCCGAAGCCTCGCGCCGCGTCATGAAGGAAGGGGCACACGCTGAAGTTCAAAAGGGCATGTATGACGGCACTCTTGCGTCCCAAGGCTACACATCGGTGTGGACGAAGGCGCGGATGAATCCGCTGATGGTCCGCTGTGATGGCTGCGGTAAGATGACTCGCGGTCCTGACGCGGATCGGAAGTGCAAGAGTTGTGGAGAAGCACTGCCCGATGCGCTGCCTTTTTGGTAACCCACGCACAACGCCGTCTGTCAGCCGCGCAAACAAGCAACAGTTCTAGCTGTGCGGCGAACGACGGCCTAGTCCCGCATTGCGGACCATGCTCGTGCAATCAAAGAAAAGTGACTGTGACGGGGTTAACGAAAAGTCTGATCGAGAGCGTAGTGGGCGACCGACTGTTAAGCCGACTTCCGCACCACGTCCCACAGCGCCCGCGCCAGGGTGAGCGGGATCGTCGGCCCGGTGGCAGTCCCCACGATCAGATCATCGTCATGGGCGTCGGATTTGCGCAAGGAACAGCGCCAGTGGCCATTCGGCTCGGCGGCCTGACCCGTCAGGTGGATATGCCAGCCGGGCAGGCAATGGGTGATCAGGTACATGACGGCCTCGGTCGGGTCTGACAGCACCTCTGGATGTGCGGGGGCGTCGGGGAAGGTGGCAGAGGCGGCGGTGCAGATCTCGGCCAGCAGGTCAGCGTCCAGCGTGTCGGCGGTGGCGAGGCGGGCGGTCAGGTCTTGGGTCATCGGCGGCTCCTGTGAACTGTTGCATCGGTTGTGCCGCGCCCTGCGTCAATCGACCATGACCTGTATCAAGGAGCGGCCCCCCGAACCCGCCTAACCTGCCCCCAACGGCCTGACCCGGCCCCAATGGAGGACAGACATGGCACGCTACGTGATCGGATTCGAAGACCTACGCCGCGCGGATGTGGCGCTAGTGGGCGGTAAGAACAGTTCCCTGGGCGAAATGGTTCAGGAACTGGCAGGGCAGGGGATTGCCGTGCCGGGTGGGTTTGCCACCACTGCCGATGCCTATCGCGCGTTCCTCAAGGCCAATGGGCTGGAGGCGATGATTGCCGAGACCGTGGGACGCTGGCAGGCGGGAAAGATCACGCTGGCAGAGGCGGGCAGTGCCATCCGCGCTGCCATTGTCTCGGGCGACTGGCCAGAGGAGATCCGGGGCGATATCCTGTCGTCTTACGCGGCGCTGAGTGAAACGGCGGGCAAGGCGGATGTGGCGGTGGCCGTGCGGTCGTCGGCCACGGCAGAGGATCTGCCCGACGCCAGTTTCGCGGGCCAGCAGGAAACCTTCCTGAATATTGAGGGCGAAGCCGATCTGCTGACTGCCTGCCGTCGCTGCTTTGCCTCGCTCTTTACCGACCGGGCGATCAGCTACCGCGAGGTGAAGGGGTTCGACCATATGGCCGTGGCTCTGTCTGTCGGTGTGCAACGCATGGTGCGCGCCGATACCGGCGGATCGGGTGTGATGTTCTCGATCGACACCGAGTCCGGCTTCGACAAGATCGTCCTGATCAACGCGGCCTGGGGGCTTGGGGAGAATGTGGTTCAAGGCGCGGTGGACCCCGATGAATACCAGGTATTCAAGCCGTTTCTGGGGAATGAAAGCCTCAGCCCCATCGTCGGCAAGCGCAGGGGCGCGAAAGAGATCAAGATGATCCTAGGGAGGGCGGGACCAGCACCGGTGCGCAACGTACCAACATCGAAGGCCGAACGCGCGGCATGGGTGCTAAGCGACGCGGAGATCCTGTCGCTCGCCCGAATGGCCGCCACCATCGAACGCCATTACGGCTGCGCCATGGACATGGAATGGGCACGCGATGGCGATACGGGCGAGCTCTTTATCGTGCAGGCCCGGCCCGAAACCGTGGAAAGCCAGCGCAAGGCGGGCGCGTTGCGCAGTTATTCGCTGGATGGCGCGGGCGAAGTTCTGTTGCAGGGGCTCAGCGTCGGCAATGCGGTGGCGACAGGCCGGGTGTGCCTGATCGAAAGCGTAGCTGACATTGACCGCTTCGTCGACGGCTCCATTCTCGTGACCTCCAACACTGACCCCGATTGGGTCCCCGTGATGAAGCGCGCGGCGGCGATCATCACCGACCATGGCGGGCGCACGTCGCACGCCGCCATTGTCAGCCGCGAACTGGGGGTGCCGGCCATCGTTGGCACCGGCAACGCGACCCATGTGCTGCACGATCAGCAGGACGTGACCGTCAACTGCGCGGCGGGGGAGGATGGGTTGATCCATGCCGGGATCGCCAAAGTCACGGTGGCGGAACTGGACCTGTCCGACCTTCCAGAAACGCGCACGAAGATCATGTTGAACATGGCCAACCCCTCTGCCGCGTTCCGCTGGTGGCGGCTGCCTGCTGACGGGGTGGGGCTCGCTCGGATGGAATTCGTGGTGAACAACGCCGTGAAGGTGCACCCGATGGCGCTTATTGAATTCGACACCGTGACGGATGCCGGCGAGCGTGCCCAGATCGAGGCGCTGACAGCGGGATACCCCGAAAAACCGGACTATTTCGTCGATCAGCTGGCGCGCGGACTAAGCCAGATCGCGGCTTTCGCCTATCCGCACCCGGTCATCGTGCGGATGAGCGATTTCAAGACCAATGAATATGCCGAGCTTCTGGGCGGGCGGGCGTTTGAACCCGACGAGGAAAATCCGATGATCGGTTTTCGGGGCGCGTCGCGTTACACCGACCCGGCCTACAGCCCCGGATTTGAGCTTGAATGCAGGGCGATCCGGCAATTGCGCGAAGAGATGGGGTTCGACAATGTCGCCATCATGATCCCCTTTTGCCGCACACCGGATGAGGCTGACCGCGTGCTGGAGGTCATGGGGCGCGCAGGTCTGGAACGGGGCCGTGCGGGGCTGGAAGTCTTCGTGATGTGCGAGATTCCGGCCAATGTGATCCGGGCCGAAGAATTCGCTGATCGCTTCGACGGATTCTCCATCGGATCGAACGACCTGACACAGCTGACACTCGGGGTGGACCGCGACAGCGACCGGCTGGCCAAGCTCTTTGACGAAAGCGATCCGGCGGTTCTGTGGATGATCCGCACAGTGATCGAAAAGGCCCGCGCGGCCGGGCGCAAGATCGGGCTATGTGGGCAGGCGCCCTCGAACAACCCGGCATTCGCGCAGCTTCTGGTTGATGCAGGGATCGACTCGATTTCCGTCACACCTGACAGCTTTGCCGCCGTGAAGGCGCAGGTCGCAAAGGCCGAGGCTATGCAGAAAGGCCCCGATTGAGTAGGCTGCGAGGCGGGAGGCGTCCGGATTTTGCCAGACGTGAATGTTTTCAAAACCTGAATTTATGGAGGTCTGACCTGACATGACCCGATTAACTTTCGCACTTGCTGTTTCGCTGATGGCCAGCCCCGCTTTGGCTGGCCCTCCGCTCGAGCAGCCGGCTCCTGCTCCCGCGCCCGCAGAGGCCGGCGGCGGAGCGACAATCTATGACTGCCAGATCGCGGGTCGCACGGAACGTTTCGTGATCGCGGATGGCGCTTTGGCCGAAGGGGCGGGCTCGCTGAGTGTATTGACCGAAGATGTCTACGTCGTCACCCGCAACGGCGTGACCTACTTTATCGATCCCACGGGCGTCCAGATCGACCAGGGCGTCGATGCGGGTAAATGGCCTTGTGTGGAAACTGCCGCCGCTCCGGCCCCCGCTGAACCGGATGTCAACCAGATGGCCCGGATTGTAGAACTGGAGACACAGGTTGCCAACTTGCAGGCCGCGCTCAGTGCCGCCAACGGCGAACGGGACGCGGCGATTGCTGCCCGCGAGGCGGCGCTTGTTGCGCTGGATGGAGCTCAAGCCGCCAGCGGGGCAGCGGCAACGGCTGCGCAGACCGCCTTGGCAGAGGCCGCAGCGCTACAGTCCCAGGCTGAAATCGCTGAATCCGCGGCTGCCGCAGCCATTGCCGCACAGGCCGGCGCAGAAGCCCGGGTCGTGGAACTGGAAGCCGCCGCAGCGGCTGATGCGGTTGAATTGGAGCAAATGAGGGCGTCGCAAGGACAGTTGGCCGAAGCTCTTGCAGCGGCAGAGGCCCGCGTGGCGGAACTGGAACTGGCGCTTGCCGCGTCCATGGCCGTCTCGGAGGAGGATGTAGCGGAAGATGACATGACCGAGGAAGCCGACGACTCTGCCGAAGGCATGGGCGACGCGGCGGACAGCACGGACGAAGACATGTCAGAAGATCACAGCGCGATGGAGGCGGGTGGCTTTGACGCCGATGCCGCGCTGATGGCCATTGACGCAGCAGAGCTTAGCCCGATCTCGCGCGCGGCGTTAACTGCCGCTGTGGAACAGGCCCGCGCCAATCCCGATCTGGTGGCCGAAGTCGTGACCCGGCTGCAAAACGCACTCGGGGAATAATGCAATCCGGGCCGGGGCGCGAAGACCCCGGCCCGCGTTGCCTCAGGCTTTGCCATACCCGCCCCCGCCCGGGGTTTGCATGGTGAAGATATCTCCGGGCTGCATCTGCGCCTGATCGTTGCCTTCCAGCAGGTCGACACGCCCCCCGATCCGTTCCACGGTATTGCGGCCACAGCGTCCCGGCGCGCCGTTGGATGCGCCATGCGGAGGAACGCTCCGATGTGAGGACAGGACCGTCACCGTCATCTCCTCCAGGAACCGCAAGCGCCGGGTGATCCCGTTGCCTCCCTGCCAGCGCCCCGCGCCGCCCGATCCGCGACGGATGGAAAACTCCTCGACCCGGACGGGAAAGCGGGTTTCCAGTACCTCGGGGTCCGTCATGCGGGTGTTGGTCATGTGGCTGTGAACGGCACTCGCCCCGTCAAAGCCGTTGCCCGCACCGGTGCCGCCACAGATCGTTTCGTAGTTTTGGAACCGGTCATTGCCATAGACAAAGTTGTTCATCGTACCCTGGCTGCCCGCGATCACCCCTAGCGCACCATAAAGCGCATCGGCGATGGACTGGCTGACCTCGGTATTGCCCGAAATCACCGCAGCGGGTGGGCGCGGGTTGATCATGGAGCCTTCGGGCACTCGGATCTCTATGGGTTTCAGGCAGCCCTCGTTCATCGGGATGTCGGCGCCCACCAAAGTGCGGAAGACATAGAGAACAACAGCCCGGCAGATCGAGAGCGGCGCGTTGTAATTCAGCCGGTCCTGATCCGACGTGCCGGTGAAATCCACCAATGCACTACGGCTGTCATGATCCACGGTGATCGCCACCTCGATCCGCGCACCGCTGTCCATCTTGTAGGTGAAGCAGCTGTCCTTCAACACGTCCAGAACCCGGCGCACACTCTCCTCGGCATTGTCCTGCACATGGCCCATATAGGCCTGGACGACGTGCAGCCCGAATTGCCGTGTGATCTTTTGCAGTTCCGCCACACCGGTCGCGTTGGCGGCAATCTGTGCGGCGAGATCGGCCATGTTCTGATCGATATTGCGACAGGGATAGCGGCCAGAGGCGAGCAGGTCGCGTGTTTCGACCTCTCGCAACTGGCCTTGATCGACCAACAGGAAATTGTCGATCAGGACGCCTTCCTCCTCGATATGGGCGCTGTCTGGCGGGGCTGACCCCGGCGTCTTGCCACCGATATCGGCATGGTGCCCGCGAGAGGCGGTGAGGAAGATGATCTTCTCGCCCGCCTCGTCAAAGACCGGCGTGATGACCGTGACATCCGGCAGATGGGTGCCACCATTGAACGGGTTGTTCATCATGAAGACGTCGCCGGGGCGGATCTTGCCCGCATTTTCGCGCAGGACGGTGCGTACGCTCTCGCTCATTGATCCCAGGTGCACGGGGACATGGGGCGCGTTGGCGACCAGATCGCCATAGCCGTCAAAGATTGCGCAGGAAAAATCGTAGCGTTCCTTGATGTTCACCGAATAAGCGGTGTTGGCCAGCGTCGCGCCCATCTGGTCGGCGATGGACATGAAGAGGTTGTTGAAGACCTCCAGCATCACCGGATCGACGGATGTCCCGATCGCCTCCTGCCGGTCCAGCGCCACCACCCGGCGCAGCACCATCGCACCACCGGCCAGCCCTTCGGCTTGCCAGCCCGGCTCAACCACATTGGTGCCGGTCGGATCGACGATGATGGCGGGGCCGGTCAGCGTGTCGCCCGCGCGCAAGCTGGCGCGGTCAATCAGCGGAACGTCGCGCCACCCACCTTCGCAATACATGCGGGCGTTGTCCTGTTGCGCGGGTGGGTCATTGGCGTCCGGGAGAGTCACCGCTTCACCGGTCTCACCCACGGCCTCGGCGGTCAGAAGGTCGATGATCAACCCGTCATAATCCGGCACGAAGCCAAATCGTTGCTGATGGGCGGCATCGAAACCCCGGCGCATGTCCGTAGCAGAGCCAAAGGGCACCGGCAGGGTCTGATGTGATCCGGGCGTGCGGATATGGGCGGTTTCGAGCAGGGTGATGCGATCAGCCGGAATGCCTTGCCGGGCAACCTCCTGTTGCGCGTCCGCGCCGATCCGGTCGAGGGCCCGCCGCGCGTCATCGGCATCCGTCAAAGGCCGCGCCAACTGATATTCCCGGATCGCCCGGATATCGGCCAGCCCCATACCGAAAGCCGACAGGACGCCCGCGAAGGGATGGATATAGATGCTCTCCATCCCCAGCACATCTGCCACCTGGCAGGCATGTTGCCCGCCTGCGCCACCAAAGCAGTTCATGGTGTAGCGCGTTACGTCATAGCCGCGCTGAACGCTGATCTTCTTGATCGCATTGGCCATGTTTTCCACCGCGATCCGCAAGAAACCCTCGGCCAGTTCCTCGGGTGTTTTGCGGGCCTCGCCGGTTTCCTCCGCAATCAATGTGGCCATGTCTTCAAAGGCGGCGCGGGCAGCGGCCACGTCCAGCGGCTCGTCCCCGCCGGGGCCAAAGACAGACGGAAACCGATCAGGCTGGATCTTGCCAAGCACCACGTTGCAATCTGTCACGGCAAGCGGCCCGCCACGCCGGTAGGAGGCGGGGCCGGGATTGGCCCCGGCGCTTTCGGGGCCGACCTGCATACGGCCTTGCGCGAAGGACAGGATCGAGCCGCCACCTGCGGCAACCGTATGAATGCTCATCATCGGGGCGCGCATTCGGACACCCGCGACCTCGGTCTCGAAAGACCGCTCATAGTCGCCCGCATAGTGGCAGACATCGGTGGATGTGCCGCCCATGTCGAAGCCAATCAGCTTGTCGAACCCGGCCTCTTCCGCTGTGCGCACCATGCCGACGACACCGCCCGCAGGGCCTGACAGGATCGCGTCCTTGCCCTGGAAGAGCCGCGCGTCAGTGAGCCCGCCATTGGATTGCATGAACATCAGCGACCGACAGCCGCCCTTGGCCGCCCCAAGCGCGTCGCTGACCTGTTGCACGTAGCGGCGCAGGATGGGCGACAGATAGGCGTCAACAACCGTGGTATCGCCGCGCGACACCAGCTTGATCAGCGGGCTGACCTCATGGGAGAGCGAGACCTGCGTGAACCCCGCCGCGCGAGCCATTTCCCCGATGCGGGCTTCATGATTGGGGAAGCGATAGCCATGCATCAGGGCCACGGCGACGGAGCGATAGCCCTCGGCATAGGCATCACGCAGCGCCGCCTCTACCGATGCGGTGTCGAGCGGCACAATCACCTCGCCCTCGGCCGATACCCGTTCTCCCACTTCAACCGCTTCTTCATAAAGCAGTTCTGGCAACTCGATCTTCAGATCGAACAGGCGCGGGCGGTTCTGGTAGCCGATCCTCAGCAGATCGCGCATCCCTTCGGTGATCAAAAGCAGCGTCCGGTCGCCCTTGCGTTCCAAGAGCGCGTTGGTCGCCACGGTGGTGCCCATCTTGACCGCGTCGATCGCGCCCTCGGGAATGGCGGTATCAGCGCCAAGCCCCATCAGATCGCGAATGCCCTGCACGGCGGCATCGCGATAGCGTTCGGGGTTCTCGGACAGCAGTTTATGCGTGACCAGCCCGCCCTCTGGCGTGCGTGCGACGATGTCGGTGAAGGTGCCGCCACGGTCGACCCAGAATTGCCACATGAGACAGATCTCCTCTGTTTGCCGGGATGTGCCCGGCAGCGTTGTTCGTCAGAAAGGGAAAGGGGTTATTGCAGGACGGCTGGCAGCCAGAGCGCGATGTCAGGGATCGCAATCAGCGCCGCAACCATGACCAGCATTGCCAGCACGTAAGGGATTGCGCCCAACATGACCTCGCTCATCTTGCCGGATTTCCGCGCGCCTTGAACCACATAGAGGTTGAGACCAACGGGCGGGGTGATCAGCGCCATCTCGATCAGCACGATCATCAGGATACCAAACCAGATCGGGTCATATCCTTGCGCCACCACCAAAGGCACGATGATCGGGATCGTCACCACCATCAGCGACAGGGTTTCGATGAAGAAACCAAGCACGATGTAGATGCAGACCACGACGAAGATCGTCATCAGCGGAGACAGGCCGAGCCCGTCAAGGAAGCCGGACAGTTCTGCGCCAAGCCCGGCAGAGGCCAGCGTGAAGTTCAGGAAGGATGCGCCGATAACCACGAGCATGATCATCGAGGTGATCTTGACGGTGCCCATGACGGCCTCTGCCAGCATTCCGATGGTCACGCGGCTGAAGATTGACGCGATCAGAAGTGCCCCTGCAACGCCCACGGCAGCGGCTTCGGTCGGGGTGGCCCATCCCTTGTAGATCGACCCGATGATGATGGTGAAGAGCAGCACAATGGGGATGAGTTGCAGCAGCGCACGCATCATCTCAGGCAAGGGGAAGACGCGGCGCTGGCCGCCAAGATCGGGCCGGATCGCGCAGATGATGGCGGTGATCGCCAGAAAGCCAAGTGCCAGCAGGATGCCGGGCAGCAGCCCCGCCAGGAAAAGCTGGGGAATAGAGGTCTGCGTCAGGAACCCGTAAACGATCAGGTTGATCGAGGGCGGGATCATGATGCCAAGCGTGCCGCCTGCGGCAATAGCGCCAGAGAAGAGCTTGGGGTCATAGCCAAGTTTCTCAGCCTGTGGCATGGCGACGGTCGCCACGGTCGCGGCGGTGGCGACAGATGACCCCGAGGTGGCTGAGAACATGGTGGCCGTCGCCACATTGGCATGAACCAGACCGCCCGGCATCCATGACACCCACCGGTCAAGTGCCGCGTAGGTGCGGGCAGCAATCCCGCTGCGAACAAGGATTTCGCCAAGCAGCACGAAGAAGGGAATGGCAATCAGCGTGGCGTTATTGGACGTGGACCAGACCAGGTTGCCAAGCCCGCGCATCAGCGGGAAGGGGCTGAAGAAAACGTCAGTGCCAAAACCCAACAGGAACAACACGATACCCACAGGGATCGACAGCGACAGCATGGCCAGCAGGCCGATCGAGACATAGGTAATCATAGAACCGCATCCTCTTCGCGAAAGGCCCCGATGGCGGCCTCGGACTGGCTGAATTCACCTTTTGCAACCAGCAGCAGCGCCGCGAGGAATGTCAGCCACGACACGATGGCGAACCAGACCCACCCGGCGAACCACGGCCCCTGCACCAGCCAGAGCGGCGTTTCCAGCGGCGTATTGGCCCGAGACATGTTGGCAATGGAGCGGTCCAGCACCGGCCAGCAGCGCAGGGCGATCAGCGTCACGGTTCCCGCCAAGGTCAGCATGGCGAACAGGTCAAACAGCGACCGTCCAAGGGCACCCACGCGCCCCCGGAGAATGTCAATGCGGACATGGGCCAGTTCCAGCAGGGCATAGCCCATGCCCCAGGATGTCACGATGGCCATGACATATCCGCTGATCTCGTCGGTGCCGCCGAAGGAGGCCCCCAATTTGCGCAAGCCCACATCCAGCAGCACGAAAACCGCGCAGAGGAACAGCACAAGGCCGATTGCCAGGGCCACCCAACGGTTGAGGCGGCGCAGGAGGGAGAGAATGGACTGGGCCATCTGGGGGCGCTCCTTCAGCGGTCCGGGATCAGTTGACGGGAACCGTCACGCCGACGGTTGCGCCGACGCTTTCGTTCCAGCGGGTGGCCCATTCGCTGCCCGCGCGCTCGGCCCAGTCGGGCAAAACCTCGGTCACCAGGATGTCACGAGCACGTGCGAAATCGGCGTCCGAGACCTCGACAAGGATCATGTCACGCGCCTCACCCGCCGGGCATTCGCCATTGCCGGTCAGGCAGGCAATGTCATTGACAAGGGCATCCTGCGCGACGGCCCAGGCTGGGTCTTCGAAGCCCGTGGCGATCTCGGCCTCAATGAGCGCCTGCGTGTCGGCATCCATGGCGTTCCAACGATCAAGGTTGATCGCGGTGACAACGGAATCCCAGCCACCGAGCGGGATCGGCAACAGATGAGTGGAAACCTCCCACCAGCCCGCGGAATAGCCCGATCCTGCACCGGTCACGGCACAATCCACCACGCCGCGCTGCAACGCGCCCGGCACCTCAGAGAAGGAGACGTTGACGCCCTCGGCCCCAAGCGCCTCTAGGAATTTCGCGGTCATCCGGCCCGAAGCGCGGATTTGCAGACCGGCGAGGTCATCGAGGCTGTTGATCTCGGCATTACAGAACACGACCTGCGGCGGATAGGGGGCGATGGCCAGCACGTGGCTGTTGAAGCGGGTGTTGTAGATGTCCTCGACCATGGGTCGGGCCGCATCGACCATGGCACGCGCATCATCTGCGGTCATCGCCAGCAGCGGCACGTCCAGACCTTCCAGCTCCGGCGCGTCGGCGACGGCGTAGTCGGCCACGGTCATGGCCACATCATAGACCCCGTCCCCAAGCAGGCGATAGACGTCGCCGACGCCCAGGTTCATCTGGTTATGGGTAGTCAGCGCCACATTGATGTTTCCGCCAGAGGCGGCGGGCAGGGTTTCGGTCCAGAACGGTGCCTCGAACTGGTTGTGCAGCGGCAGGCTGGACCAGCTGCCGACGACCGACAGATCCTCGGCCAAGGCCGGGGACGCGGCCAGAACGGCGGCGGCGATGGCTGTTGTCTTTTTCATCTCGTCTCTCCTTGTTGGATGTTAGCTTTTTGATTGTGTTTGGGAAATCACCGGAAATTCCGCGTCGTCGGGCACATCGGTGATCAGCATGTGGCCCGGTTTATGGGTGATGCAGAGCGGCAGTTTCGCGCGGGTGACAGCCACTTGTGGCGTGACACCGCAGGCCCAGAAGGTCGGGACATGGCCCTGCGGCACCGGGGCAGGGTCACCCCATTCGGGGCGGGTCACATCCGCGATGCCGATTTCAGCCGGATCGCCCCAATGCACCGGCGCA
Source organism: Nioella aestuarii (assembly GCF_050896395.1). NCBI lineage: Bacteria > Pseudomonadati > Pseudomonadota > Alphaproteobacteria > Rhodobacterales > Paracoccaceae > Nioella > Nioella aestuarii. The sequence continues at coordinate 56,496 of NZ_JBPBBA010000023.1, forward strand.
CCATGGCCGAGCGGGTAACGGCCCGAGACTTCGATTGTACGTTCCAGCTGGTCCTCCGGGATCGCGCGCATGCTGACCACCATGGCGCCGCCGAACGGGCCTGCAGGCACGGTTTTAACGGAGGAGCGGAACATCGGTACGGTGCGGTCATTGTCGATATGCCACATCGCGATGCCTTCGGCCTGTAACGCCTGCTCGAACGTGAAGGAACAGCCAAGCGCGAAACCAACGAGGTCATCGGTCCAGATGCCCGAGATATCGGTGGCGGACCCGCTGAGCTGCCCGTCGCGATAGATGTTGTAGGCTGGAACGTCTGTCCGAAGGTCCAGATCATGGCCAAGGGTGGCCATCATCGGGCCACCGGTATCCGAGACGCCGACCAGCGGACAGGGTTTTGGGTTGCGCTGACAGAAGCGCATGAAATCGAGGGCATAGGCCTCTGGCATAATCGCCAGATTGGCCTGAAGGTATCCGCCACCAAGACCCGCGGTATGAGAGGTATAGTGCCCGGCCCTGATCGCGGCCCGAATGGCGGACAGGGGTTTGCCTTTCAGCACTGCGTGAGTCGTTGGCACGTTCGATACCTCCATATGCGGGCAGTATCGAAATCCAATCATATAAGATCAAATTGAATGATTTTTGAAATAGTGATCAGAAAAATTGATCACCCGGCAAAGTCCCGCGCCACATCCCGAGCGATATGGGCGGCGGTTTCGACAATGTGGCTTTTGGGGTCGCCAAGGAAAGACGCCGAGAATCGCAGCGGGCTTGGCACCCAACCAGGATCGAATTCCCTGATTCGGTCCGCGCTGACCATCGGGGCACCAAGCGTGCGGGGCAGGGCGGCCACGCCAAGCCCTGCTTCGACCAACCGGAAACAAGCCGACAGAGACGACGAGGGAAAGGTAGAGACCTGCGGGCCGACCCGCGCGGCCAGTTCCGCCTTCAGTTCCCGGAAGGGTCGGGTGTTGCGGGCATAGGTGATCACCGGTTTCAGCAGGAACCCGGCGGGACCTTCGGGGGGATCATCGGACCCCGCCGCACAATACCACGCAAGGTCGAAAACGGGCAGGTCTACATTGTCGACGGAGTATTCCGAGATCGGACCAAGCAGGATGGCAAGGTCGATCTCTCTGTTCAGCAGATCGGCGCGCAGGTTCATCGAGATATCCACGTTGATCTCGATATCGAGCGTCGGATAGCGCCGGTGCAGGGCGGCGACGAATTCCGGCAGCCAGCATTGGGCGATGGTCTCCGACACGCCAAGGCGTAGATGGCCTTCGACGCCTGCCGGATCCATCACATCGCGGCCCACGCGTTCAGCCAGTTGCTCCACCTGTTCGGCATATTGAACCAGCAGATCGCCCCGCTTGGTCAGCCGAACGCCGTTGGCGGTGCGCTCGAACAGCTCTGCCCCAAGCGAGGCTTCGAGGTTCTTGATCCGGGTTGTGACCGCCGGTTGGGTGATGTTCAGAACTTCGGCGGCCTTGCGGATGCCCCCCATGCGCACGACGGCAAGGAAGGTGTGCAGTTGGTCGAGGTTCAGTCGGGCTTTCATGGCGCTTGCCTGCATGGGGCCGGGGGTGGCCCGACCCTAAGGCTGGGTCCCCCCGCTTGGCAATGCAAGGTGAGCGTCAGTCGTTGTCGGTCAGCCCTGCACCGGCCCCGGCAAGGCGGCTTTCTTCGGTGGCGGGGGCATAGGTGCGATGCGCGAAGGTGTTCAACGCGGCAACATTGGCGGCATCGCAGGCAGATCGCAGACCTTCGATGATCGGTGCCCCCGAAGGCGACGCGTCGAAATGCAGCGTCACCGGGCCCGCGCCCGACGCTGTGACTGCGCCTGCTGCGAGCAGCATTCCGTCAGAGCCAAGTGTGATTGCTTTGCCAGGCAGATCAACTGCAATGGTTCGATCCTGCGCCTCTGCCATCCAGGACAGGAAGGGCAGCAGCAATAGTGGGGCGTGGACATCCGGCAGGTTCAATCCGTCTGCACCATCCCCAGCAAGCCCGTCGGCCAGCATGGTTCCCGTAAGGATCGGACAGGCCGCGTCAGTGGGGGCGGCCCATGTTTCAAGGTCAGGGGTCAACGCGCTTAGCGCTTGCCCGTCCATCGCCTGCAAATGGCCGACCAGAGCCGAAGCGCCGGGCAGACCGCGTGCTTCCAGCCAGCGCACGGCGCGGCCTGCTTCCTCTGCCAGACCCCAGGAATAGCCCGCGCCACGGGCGGCTTTGCGGGAAAGGGCTTCGATTTCGTTCAGGGACCAGGTCACTCTGCGGCCTCCTGTGCCGGGGGGAAGGTCCAGTCATCAGCCTCACCTTGCGCCAGATCGGCGGGGAAGGGGGCGTGCTGGAACATGTTGATGCGCACCCACCTGTCGGACCGGGGATCGAAATGCACCGCTCCGAAAAAGGCCAGCTTGGCGCGCAGCAGATCAATGGGCAGAAGACCCGCGCCGATGGTGTTGTCGCGGATCTCGGCGTAAGGAAAGCACGCGGCGATCTGGGCACGGCGGGCAATATGGCGGTGTTCGGGGTGGTCCATCAGGAAACGGGCCACGGTGTCCGCGCCGCTGAGCATCAAATCGGCATGCATCCGCGCGGCATCTCGGCCGGGGCAAAGCGGCAGCTCATATGGTTCCACCGGTTCGGCGTAGCGGTCGCCAAGGCGCGGCTCCAGCTTCTCCTCGGAGGTGTACCAGACATTTTCTTGCGCGGCCTGTGCCGTCCAGTCGATATCGAGCGCCCAGGCATAGACCTCTTCCACTTGGGTACGGAACCGGTCCAGCGGTAAGGTGCCGTCAATCCGCGTAGGCGCGGTTTCATCGGCGGCCATGCACTGCGCCAGTTCGTCCACCAGTTCGCCATGTGGCTCCAGCATCAGTGAAACCAGCTGTTCCTGACCTTCCAGCGAAAGGTTTTCCTCTCCCCATTGCCACAGCGCGTTCCACGGCTGCGGGCCGGTCAGGTCGGTCTTTTCCAGATGGGCACAAAGCGTATCCATGTCACAACGCAGGTCGGACAGCTTCGCCTGCTGGATCGGGTGTTCGGAATGCCAGGCTTGCGCGTTGATCTGGGCGCGGCGGGCGTAGTCGCGCAGGGCCAGATCAGTGCCGGGCAGTGCGTCGGGCAGCGAGCGGATACGGGCCAGCGCCGTTTCCCGCGCGGCAATCCAGTTGTTCAGCAGCACTGGGTGGTTGATCAGGTAGGGCGCCATGCCAAGCCCGGTGGAATTGCCGATCCCGAAACGACGGCGGAGCGCGGGGGTCAGCGGCACGGCGGTTTCGGGCGCGCGCAAATGGGCCATGTATTCGACCAGGTCCATCACAAAGGCGCGGGTCAGGAAGACGCTCAGCATTTCGATCTGGAAGGGGGCCTGAAATTCCGGCCGGTCGGCGGTTTTTTCGCGATCCGCAGCGCCCAGTTTGCCGGAGCCATAGACAGCTGTCGTGCGCATCAGATAGCCCACATCGGCAACGCGGGCCTCATCGGGTTGGCGGCCAGCGGCCAGCGCCTCGACCACATGATCCCAAAGCCGAACAGACCGGTTGGCGCGGCTGACCGACAGCGAGTTGTCATCGACGCGGCCCGCCTCCTGCAGCGGAATATTGGCGCGCAGACGCTCGATCTCGGATCGGTCCGGGATGCCGTCGTAAAGGGTAAAGGTCGCGTCCCATTCGGTTGCGATCACCCTGTCCGAGCGTTTCTCGGGCGGCAGATCATTGGCGAAGGCGACGAGGGAATAGCTATGCGCGGGGCCGTGTGCGGTATAGACGGCGTGGCCAACCCCCTTGGCGTCGATCACGAATTCGCGCTGTTCGAACCGCCAGTTCTCAGATTTCAGGCGACGCAGTAGCACCCGCATGAAGGACAGGCGGCACTGGTGGAAGGACCCCATCCGGGCCAGGGTCATCACCGTGTTCGGGTCGCGCAGGGCGATGGTGTCGGTGCGTGTCTGGTCCATTTGGGGTCCTCCGTCCCGTGAGTGGTTCTGTGTTGGCGGCCCCAATTTTGCCGGGACCGCCGGTTGTTTCGTCAGCTGCGCCCTTTGGCCAGCGTGATCCGCAGCGCGTCCCAGAGCGATGGCAGCAGAACCAGCGACACCGGTACAGCGGTGACGACGATGAAGCTTTGCAGCTTCCCGATGCTGCCCGACCCGGTGTAGATCAGGATCAGAGCCATCACCCCCATGGCCACGCCCCAAAAGACGCGGACGGGCAGGGCGGGTTTGTCCTCGTTCGACATTGCGACCGAGATCACATAGGTCATCGAGTCACCCGTTGTGGCCACGAAGACCGTGGTCAGGATCAGGAACAGGACCGACACGATGAAGCCCATAGGCAGTTGCTGGGTAATGGCCAGCAGGGCTGCGGGCAGGTTGAACCCTTCGAACGCGGTCGAGACGGAACCGGGGGTTTCCAGCTCGAACCACAGCCCGGTGCCGCCCACGATGGTGAACCAGAAGTTGGTCACGATGGGGGCAACGATCGCCAGCATGATCACGATGGACCGGATCGACCGGCCCCGGCTGACACGGGCGATGAACATCGCCATCAGCGGCCCATAGCCCAGGAACCAGCCCCAGAAGAACACCGTCCACCAGCCAAGCCAGCCTGCCTCACCGAACAGCTCCGCGTCACCGCGATACATCGCCATCGGAACGAAATCGGTGATGTAGGTGGCGAAGCCGCCAAAGAAACTGGAGAAGATGAAGCCCGTGGGGCCCGCGATCAACATGAAGGCCAGCAGAACACCTGCAAGGATCACGTTGAAGCGGCTGAGGATCTGGATGCCCTTGGACAGGCCCGACATGGCCGACGCGGTATAAAGCGCCACAAGGCCAAGGATCACGGTGGCCTGGGTGGCAAAGCTGTCGGGAATGCCGAAAAGGGCATTCAGCCCATAGCTGACCTGCAAGCCCAGAAAGCCGATGGGGCCAACGGTGCCCGCCACGACCGCGATGATGCAGGAGGCATCGGCAATCAACCCGATGGGGCCATTGATCGCGCGATCACCAAAGAGCGGGTAAAGCAGCGTGCGCGGGGCCAGCGGCAGACCCTTTTCATAGTGGTAATGCATTAGCATGACCGTGGTCAGCGCGCCCAGAATAGCCCAGGCCAGAAACCCCCAATGCATGAAGGATTGGGCCATGGCAGGGGCTACATCCGCTGCCGTGCCGCCCTCGCCACCGAAATGTGGCGGGGAGTAGAGGAAATGCGCCATCGGCTCGGCTGCGGCCCAGAAAACGCCGCCGCCCGCCAGAAGCGTGCACATGATCATTGCGCCCCACTGGAACACGGGGAATTCGGGTGTCGCCAGCCCGCCCATCAGGGCTTTGCCGCCGGGAAGGACAATCAGCACAAGGCCGATCACGAAAGTGGCGAGCAGAAGGATCTGCCAGTAAAGCCCGAAGAAGCGGGCCGACCATGCAAAGCCGGTATCGACAAGGCTCGACAGCAGGTCGAGGTCGAAAAGGGCGATCAGGCAGAAGATCGCGATAAAGCCGCCGGTGATGATGAAAAGCGGCTTGTTGATGTGCCCCAACCCGCTGCTGGCGGTCTGTGGAGCGGTTGCGTCGGTCATTCTGTCCTCCCTCGCGAATAACCTGGGGTGCCTTTGCCGCAAAGCGCGCGGCGCGGGCGCAGTCCGGCCGGTCAGGCCGGGGTGAAGTTTTCCTTGAAGAACCGGTACCAGTTGCCGCCCATCAGGCCCGCGACCTCATCGTCGCTGAACCCCTTGGCGCTTAGGCCCGTTTCGATATTTCCGAAGTCGCGGTTGTCACCGTACCAGTCGGGCATCGGCGGGAAGCCGGGCGCAGACGCGCTGCCCTCGCCATAGTCGATCTCATTGGTCCAGCGGCCGACCCGCATCCATTCCACGATGCTGTCGGGTTGGTCCTGGCATAGGTCCGATCCGATACCGAAATGTTCCGCTCCGAACTTTTCAGCGGCCTCTGCAATCATCGAGCAAAAGCTGTCCAACGTGCAGTCGGACTTGTCTTTCAGATGGTGGGGGTAAAGCGAGAAGCCCATCATGCCGCCGTTTTCCGTCACCGCGCGCACCACGTCGTCACGCTTGTTGCGCAAGGCGGGCTGCCAGCTGTGCAGGTTAGCGTGGGTGATCGTGATCGGCCGGGTGCTGATCTCAGCCGCCTCGATGGTGGAGCGGTCGGCACTGTGGCTCATGTCGATGACAAGACCCACGCGGTTCATCTCCTTGATCACCTGCTTGCCCATGCGGGTCAGCCCCGGATCTTCCGCCTCGTAGCAGCCCGTCGCCAGCAGCGACTGGTTGTTATAGCTCAGTTGCATGAACCGCGCGCCGAGCTTGTGCCAGACCTCGACCAGCCCGATATCGTCCTCGATGGGGCTGGGGTTCTGGAAGCCGAAGAAGATCGCGGTGCGCCCGGTTTCGCGCGCCTTTTCCACGTCGCTGGCCCATTGGCCGTGAAAGATCAGGTCCGGGAATTGCTCGAACCACCGGTTCCACTTCTCGACATTGAGAACCGTTTCGCGGAAGTTTTCGTGATAGGCGATGGTGACATGAACCGCATCGAGGCCACCTTCGCGCATTTGGCGAAAGATCTTTTCCGACCAGTTGGCATATTGCAGGCAGTCGATCCGATAAGTCATGCTGGCGCTCCAGCAGAGATATATGCGGTCTTCACGGTCGTGTAGAATTCCGCCGCCGTACGGCCTTGTTCGCGTGGGCCGTAGCTGCTGTCGCCGCGCCCGCCGAAGGGCACGTGGTAATCGGTGCCCGCCGTGGGAAGGTTGACGGTGACAACGCCCGTGCGGGCATTGCGGCGGAAATGGGTGGCGCGGGCAAGGTTCTGGGTGACGATGCCCGATGTCAGGCCAAAATTGGTGTCGTTGACCGTGGCCAGAGCCTCGTCATAGCTGCCCACCTTGATGACCGAGGTCAGCGGTGCGAACATTTCCTCACGGTTGATGCGCATGGCGTTGGTGGTGTTCAGGAACACACCGGGCGACATGTAGTAGCCCTCTGTTTCCATGGTCAGGCGCACACCACCACAAGCGAGTTCGGCACCCTCTGACTTGCCAAGGTCCACATAGGCGAGGTTTTCATCAAGCTGCTGCTGGCTGACGACCGGCCCCATCTGGGTGCCTGCGGCCAGCGCGTGCCCAACCTTCATGGCCTGTGCGCCAGCGATCAGCTTTTCAACAAAGGCGTCGTGAATGCCCTCATGCACCACCAGACGAGAGGACGCGGTGCATTTTTGACCGGTGCCGCCAAAGGCGCCGCCAAGGGCCAGCGTCACGGCTAGATCAAGGTCAGCGTCATCCATGACGGCGAGCGCGTTCTTCGATCCCATCTCGGCCTGGATCTTGGTGAAGTTCTGCACGGCGGCCATGGCGATGCCGCGTCCGACGGGCACCGAGCCAGTGAAGGAAATGGCGTTGACCTTCGGGCTTTCCACCAGCCGCTGGCCCACGTCGCGGCCCGCGCCCATGACGAGGTTGAAGAGCCCCTTGGGAATGTCCTGGCGGCTGATGATCTCGGTCAGGGCCACGGCGCTGGCGGGGGTTGCGTTGGCGGGCTTCCAGATCACCGCGTTGCCATAGCAAAGGGCAGGCGCGATCTTCCAACTGGCGGTGGCGGTCGGGAAGTTCCAGGGGGAAATCACAGCCACGACACCGACAGGTTCACGGCGCACGTCAATCTCAACTCCGGCGCGGACGGAGTCGGCGTTTTCGCCCAACTGGCGCAGGCACTCGGCGGCGTAATAGGTAAAGAACTGACCGGCGCGGTAAACCTCGCCCTTGCCTTCGGCCAGCGGCTTGCCCTCTTCGCGAGACAGAAGCGTGCCCAGTTCCTCGGCCCGCGCCATCAGCTCGTTGCCGATATTCATCAGGACGGCTTGCTTGCGTTCCATCCCGTAGGCGGCCCATTTGGCCTGCGCGCGAGTGGCGGCGTCGAGAGCGTCATCAAGCTGCGATGCGCTGGCCTGGGTGAACATGCCGACGAGGTCGCTCAGATCCGACGGGTTGCGGTTTTCGACTTCGGAGATCCCCGAAACCCATTCCCCGGCTATGTAATTCAGCTTTGTCTCGGTCATCTGGCGGTCCTCTTTCTGCGCGCGTTTCATTGCGCGAGAGGGCCACAGAGTGGAGATTCAAGCAAACGCAAAGAAATTGAATTTGCTTCAGGGAAACTGAAGTCAGTGATCAACACCCGTGATCCGCGCATGTCGGATCGACTCGGCCAGGGCGCGGGCGGCGGGTGTCAGCATGTGCCGTGGCTGCGTGATCATCCAGACCTCGCGCCGTGCATCTGGATCGGCCAGCGGCAGGAAGGCAAGGTCTGTAAACTCTGGCAGAACCACAAGGCGCGGCAGAACCGTGACACCCACGCCGGCTTTGACCAACCCCAGAAGCGATGCGGTGTTGCGAACTGTCAGACGGGCATGCGCGAGGATTGGGGCAAAGCCTTCATGGCGGATCTGGCTGCACAATCCGTTGGCGATGAAATCCACCCCGTCCAGATCGGCCCAGGTCAAGTGATCCCAGTCTTTTGCCAGCGGGTGATCACGGCGGCAGATCACGCCGAAGCGGTCTGAAAACAGCGGGCGGCAGTCAAACCCTTGCAATGCCCCGACACTGGCCAGCCCAATATCCGCACGCTCTGCCTTCAGATCTTCGTGTACGGCGGCGGAATCCATATCCGCCATATCGACCCGCACATTTGGATGATCTTGGAGAAAGCGATGCAAGATCGGCGGCAAAACAGATTGCGCCAGTGAGGGTGTGACGGATAGCCGGACAAACCCGAGCTCCGCCCGCGACAGCCCTTCGATCGTGGATATGGTACGGTCGAAATGGTCCAGCTCGCGCCGGGCCTCGGAATGGATCATCTGTCCAAGCGGTGTCAGCCGCGATTTACGTGCGGTTTCAAACAAAGGCGCGCCGATATGATCCTCGAATTGCTTGAGCATCATTGACACGGCAGAGGGCGTGCGCCCCAGAACCGTGGCGGCCTCGGCCAACGAGCCATGGTCCACAACGGCCCGGAAACAACGCAGCATCTCGATCTTGATGGACATCGCACCCTCAAACTTCAGAATTGCTGAAATAGATTCCACAAAATTTAGCCTGTTGCAATGTTTTGGCAGGGTCTATGCCTTGCCCCCGTTCGAAACCCCAATGGAATCCCCCCATGAACGCAATGACCCCCGCCGCCGCCGCCGTGACCAAACTTGGTGGCTCCACCCGTTTCTCGGCCATCGCCATTCAGGGTGGTCTTGTCCATCTGGCCGGTCAGGTGTCGCAACTGGAAGACGGTGACATCGCCGCGCAATCCCGAGACGTCTTTGCCAAGGTTGACGCCTTGCTGACCGAGGCCGGTGCCCCGCGCGAGAATCTGATTTCCGTGCAGATCTGGCTACGAGAGATGGAAGATTACGCCGGAATGAACGCCGTCTGGGACGAATGGGTGTCCGACATCACCCCGCCGACTCGCGTCTGCGTCGAGGCGCGCATGGCCAAGCCGCATTATCGCATTGAAGTTCTGGCGCTCGCCGCCATCGGCTGAGGCAACCTTCAGAGCGAAAACGCCCCGACCGGACACGCTTCGGTCGGGGCGTTTTTGTGTCTGCCAAGCAAAGACAGCACCCCATCCCGGGTCTGTGTGGAACCGCCTTCCGGATGAAACCCGGGCGGACATTATCGAGTTCGCGCTCGA